>JABFVX010000416.1 GCA_013362555.1 Mycobacteriaceae bacterium | reverse complement strand
GCCTGCCGGGTGGTGCGCGCCCGGCGCCCGCGCCGGATCGTGGTCGCGGTCCCCGTGATCTCACCGACGGCCGCGGCACGACTGAGAGGAGAATCCGACGGGTTAGTCTTTCTCGCCGCACCTGACGATCTCGGTGGCGTCGGCGCGGCCTACCGCGATTTCCACCAACTGGAAGACCGCGAGGTACTAGACCTACTCAGTACGTAGTGATGCCCGCCGGGGACCGGACGTGACCGGTGTCATACGCTACTCACGAGTAATAGTTGGAAGGGTCCTTGATGCACGAGTACGAAGTCCCGGCGTCCTACGAGATTCCCGCCGACGCGGCCTTGACGGACAACGTCTACCGGTATGCCGAGGAATGCCCCGACCTGGTGGTTTTCGACGTGCCGAACGGCAGCGGCGGCTGGCGGTCGGTGACGGCGGGCGAATTCGCCGGCACGGTCACCGCGGTCGCCAAGGGCCTGATCGCCGCGGGCGTCGAACTCGGCGACCGAGTCGGGATCCTGGCGGCCACTCGCTACGAGTGGTCTGTACTGGATTATGCGATCTGGGCCGCGGGCGGCTGCACGGTGGCGATCTACGACAGCTCCAGCGCTGAACAGGCCAAGTGGATCCTGACCGACTCGAGCACCAAGCTGCTGGCCGTGGAGACCGCCAAGCACCGGGCCACCATCGCCGAGATCGAGGCCGACCTGCCCGAGCTGCGCGAAATTCTGGTCATCGACGACGGCGCGATCGACGAACTCACCCGCCGCGGCGCGGACCTGGACGAGGCGCTGGTGCACGAGCGCCGCGCCCAGGTGAACGCGGCCTCGCCCGCCACGCTGATCTACACCTCCGGCACCACCGGCAAACCGAAAGGCGTGCAGCTCACCCACGCCAACTTCTACGCCGAGTCGGCGTCGTCGCTGGCCGCGATCGGAGACGTGGTCAAGGAGGGCAAGCGGACCCTGATGTTCCTGCCGCTGGCGCACGTGTTCGCCCGCGCCGTCGCGGTCATCTCGTTCAATGCCAAGGTCACCGTGGCGCACACCTCGGACTGGAGCACGCTGGTCGATCAATTCGGCTCCTACCAGCCCAACTTCATCCTGTCGGTGCCGCGGGTGTTCGAAAAGGTCTACAACGCGTCCAAGCAGAAGGCCCACGACGGCGGCAAGGGCAAGATCTTCGACGCCGCCGCGGAGGCGGCCATCGAGTGGAGCAAGGCGATGGACCGGAACGGTCCGGGGCTGGCGCTGCGGCTGAAGTACTTCGTGTTCGACAAGCTCGTCTACAGCAAACTGCGCGCGGCGCTCGGCGGGCGGTGCGACGCCGCGGTCTCCGGCGGCGGCCCGCTGGGCGAGCGGCTCGGCCACTTCTTCCGCGGGGTCGGAGTGACCATTTACGAGGGCTACGGCCTCACCGAGACCACGGCGGCGATCACGCTCAACACGCCCGCGGCCCAGAAGGTCGGCTCGGTGGGCAAGCCGCTGGGCGGGCACGCGGCCAAGATCGCCGAGGACGGCGAGTTGCTGATGCGCGGGCCGGTGGTGTTCGCGGAGTACTGGCACAACTCCGCGGCCACCGAGGAGGCGATGGGCGACGGCTGGTTCCGCACCGGCGACCTGGCCTCCATCGACTCGGAGGGCTTCGTCACGATCACCGGCCGCAAGAAGGAGATCATCGTCACCGCCGCGGGCAAGAACGTGTCTCCGGCGGTGCTGGAGGACTCCCTGCGGGCACATCCGCTGATCGGCCAGTGCATGGCCGTCGGGGACGGCCAGCCCTTCGTCGCGGCGCTGATCACGCTGGACCCGGAGGCGCTGCCGGGCTGGAAAGCACGCCACAACCTGCCTGCCGAAACCTCCGTGGCAGACCTGGCGGCCAACCCCGAGCTGGTCGCCGAGATCCAGGCCGCGGTCGACGAGACCAACAAGAAGGTGTCGAAGGCCGAGGGCATCAAGAAGATTCGCATCCTGGCCACCGACTGGACCCAGGAGACCGGCGAACTCACCCCGAAGATGTCGCTGAAGCGCGCGGTCGTCCTGAAGAAATACGCCGCCGACGTGGAGGCCATCTACAGCTAGGGACTTCCGGAATGACCCATGCCGTGCGTCGTGGGTCATTCCGGAAGATCATGACGCCGCGGCGCCGATGACGGCCGGGTCCGACCCGACGAGAGTGCGCAGGAAGGCCTCCTGCTGCCTGCGGCCCCGGCCCGCGGCGCGCTCGGGTCCACCGGGCCGGACGCGGATTGCGAGGCTGTGGAGCGCGTTGACGGGAAGGCGCAGAGCCGGATACCAGGGCGGGGTCCACGCGGGCAGGCCGAGCCGCTTCATGGCGGCGGGCCCCAGGAACAGCGTGGCGATCGAGAGGTGCTGGGAGCGGGCGATGCTGCCGCGCAGTGCGGGCAGCGCGGGATAGTGCCAGTGCCGCGGGTCGTCGGCCATGGGCAGGGCCAGCTGCGGAGTGGTTTCGTCAGGGTTCGTGATGGCCGCGAGGCTGTGGTGCAGGATGCGGATGCCGTCGCGGAACGTCGTCGGAAGCCGCGGTTCGTCCACGCCCATCAGCCAGCCGACATATCGGGTGAGGTGCGCCGCGTCGTCGCATGCCGTTCGGGTCGGCACGATTCCGAAGACGATCCCGCCCACGAACGGCGCGATCAGCGCGCCGACCAGCGTAGCCGCCATGTCGGTCTGGTTGATCGGCAGCCCCCACCGGTCGCTTTGCCAGTCAGGCAGCGCCGCAACGTGTCTGCGGACCAACGCGTGGATGAGGCGGACGTGGATCGTGGACCGGTACCCCGGTCCCAGGCGGTCCATGCCGCCGTCGGCGGTGACGTCCAGGGCCCATTGCAGCGTCTCGGCGAATCGGCGTGCGGGGCCCTTCTCCATGGCCCCGGTGCGGATCAGGGTCTGGTTGAATCCGGAAGCCAGGTATCCGCCGAGGAACGACACGTCGCGGGCGATGTAGAGCCCGTCGGCGCCGCCTGCCCGAAACACCTGGGCGCCGCGCCGGACCCGGTCCTGGTCCACCCATTCCGGCGGGGTCTCCACCGCGCCGAAGAACCGGCGCAGCGGCGCGGGAGCATCGGGCACCGTCGCGATGCCGCGCTGGAGCGCGCGGTCGAAGAGCGGGCGCGTCCGGGCCATCCCCTCGTGGTGCATCCACGCCACGAGCTCGTCCATCGGCGGATCGCCGACCGTCAGCCCTTCGCCCAACTCGCGCCATTGCGTGGGCGAAGGGCTGCCGATCCCCATCAACCGCGCGAAGGGCCGGATACCCGGCAGCCGCCTGCGCGGAGTCCGGGGATGACGGCTGGGGATGACCTGTTCGCGATCGGGCATGCATCAAAGATACGAGAATCGTTGCATCGATTCGATGGGATGACCCGCCGCCCCTTGTTGACCCCGCTGCAACGGGATGTGTAGCTTTGCCGCGTGGCCGACCGGGATGCGTTGGAGCAGCGGATTCTTGACGCGGCGCTGGAGCGGATCCTGCAATTGGGCATCCGGCGAGCGAGCTTGGACGACATCGCCCGCCGAGCCGGGATCAATCGGGTCACCATCTACCGACGCTTCACCACCAAGGAGAACTTGGTGGAACTCGTGCTCGCCCGCGAGGTACGGCGGTCCCTGGCGAAAATCACCGCGGTGGGAAGCGCCGCCACCGGGGTGGACGCGCAGATCGAGCAGACAATGCTGGCGCTGATCCGCGAAATCCGCACGTCGCCGATCGTGACGCAGTTGTTCCACGTCACTCCGGAGGAGACGCTGAGCTTCTACACCGTGCGCGGCGAGCAGTTGGTCCAACTCGGCGTGGCCTACATCGCCCAGTACATCGAGCAGGGCCAGTCGGACGGGTCCCTGGACGCCTACGACCCGCGGCCGGTCGCCGAATTGCTGGCCCGGCTGGCGCATTCGATATTGCTGACACCCGTCGGGGGAATCGATTTCGACGACGGCGAACAGGTGAGGGCCTTCGTCCGAACCTGCATGGTGCCCCTGCTGAAACACGGCGTCGGCGCGGCGCACTAATCTTCCGGAGTGAGCTCGTCGGCGACCTCGGTTGGGCCGATTCGCGCGGTACGCAGTGCGGTGTTGGTTGTGCGCAGTGCGGCATTGGCAGCGACGAGAGTGGTGTTGACGTCTTCCAGCTCGAGGATGCGGGCGATTCCGGCGAGGTTGATGCCTTGCCCGGACAGGGCGATGATGCGTTGCAGCCGGGCGAGGTCGTCGGCGCTGTAGCGGCGGGTGCCGCCCGCGCTGCGGGCAGGGGTGAGCAGGCCGTGCTGCTCATACAACCGCAACGTTTGCACCCCGATTCCGGCCAGCTCGGCGGCCACGGAGATCGCGTAGACCGCCCGGCCCGCGTCGGGCAGGTGGTCGCGTCGGTCAGAGGTCATCTCATTCCCCGGACATTCCATGATCGAACAATCACTCATGCGCTTGCTAGGAGATTACCTTACTGATCCACTTGCACTCTCATGTGTTGAGTGCTAAAAAATATCTATGCCGGATGACAGAGGTTATCTGGTCAACGTTCAGCCAAAGTGATAGGAGTGAGTGGAGGTGGCGACCATGTTGATGCGCACAGATCCGTTCCGTGACCTGGATCGTCTGACCCAGCAGATGTTCGGCACGTCGGCACGTCCGGCGGCTATGCCGATGGACGCGTGGCGTGACGGCGACGAGTTCTTCGTGGAACTGGACCTGCCGGGGGTAGACCCGGATTCGCTGGATCTGGACGTGGAGCGCAACGTGGTGACCGTGCGCGCCTCGCGCCCGCAGTTGGATCAGAGCCGGGAGATGCTCGCCGCCGAACGCACCCGCGGCGTATTCAGTCGCCAGTTGTTCCTCGGGGAGAATCTGGATACCGGGGCAATCCGCGCCGATTACCGCGACGGAGTGCTGCGGTTGACCGTCCCGGTCGCCGAGAAGGCCAAGCCTCGCAAGATCGACATCTCCCGCCATGACCAGCACATACGCGAGGCCATCGACGCCTGACCCCGCCCGGGGACTTCACATGGAGGTGTCGGCGACGTCGACGCCGGATCGCGGTTGAATGCCGTCCCGGCGGTGGGTGGGTCCGGATCGATGCCGGGCCCACCCACCAGGTCCAACCCTTCCAGCGTCACGCCGTTCCCGGCCGGCCTCGATGAAACGCGCTGCGTCGAACCTGGTTGGCACACAACATGTGATCCGGGGCCCGAACCGCGGGCCTGCTCGAGACCGGTCGGTCAGGGTGCAGACCGCCGCATTGTGGCGTGTCGACCGTCTGCGACGTCGCCGGCCTGGGTACCCGGATCGGGTGGTCCCCGGCCCAACGACAAGGAGAGGAAATCCGCCATGAGCATCCTCGCTGCCGCATTGCCCGCCTGCGACCTACTCGACCGGCTCGAACAACAGCGCTCCATCGAACCCGACGACCACCTCCCCGCCCAACTCGTCGAGGTGAACGGGTGCGGTGAAGCCGACCTGTTCGACCTCATCGACCAGGCCACTCCCACACCTCTGCCCGACGATGAGGACTACCCCGCCCGTCCGGACCCCGACCAGCACGACATCCCGTGAACACTGCAACCACGCTGCACCGCACCGTTGTCGACGCCCTCGCCGCACGCCAGGAACAACTGACCCGCACGATCGATCTCGCACTGGTGCGGCTGTATACCGGGGCGACAGGCCGCCGGTCATGGTGGACGTCCCACGACACACTCGCGGGCAGCCTCCTGAATGACCCGTGACGTGCGTTCAGCGCACGTCACGGGTCATTCAGGAGGCTTGGGAGTCAGTCGAGGTGACTCGAGACACCGACACCGCCCGCTACTGTTCTGCCTGTGGGCAACGCTACCGTGCGGGTGCTGACCGGGCTGGTGTCGGCCGGGCTGGCGCTGGGCATCGCGGAACTGGTCGCCGCGCCGCTGACGGCCGACAGCGCGCCGCTGCACGCGCTCGGCGGCGTGGTGATCGACCACACGCCGGACGGACTGCGCGAGTGGGCCATCGCCACCTTCGGCACCCACGACAAGGCGGCGCTGTTCGCGATGATGGGCGTGGTGGCCTTCGCCGTCGCGACGGCCGCGGGCCTGCTCGAACGGCAGCGGCGCCCGGCCGGTTCGGCCTTGTTCGCCGCCTTCGCGGCGGCAGGCGTCCTGGCCGCGTGGTCCCGCACCGGCGCAACGTGGACCCACACCCAGCCCACCCTCCGCGGCGCCCCCGCAGGCATCGCGACCCGGCGCAC
>JABFVX010000190.1 GCA_013362555.1 Mycobacteriaceae bacterium | reverse complement strand
GGTGTCAAGCCGCGAAAAGCGTGCGGCTTGACACCACCTTTCCGCCGCCAAGGCGGACTGAACGGCGACCCGCCGACCGCGAACCGACCCCTGCCGGAGTGAAGACATCCCTCGGATGCCGGAACGTCCTGTCGCATTCTCCCGCCGCTGAACCACCTTGTCGGCCGGAGCATCACCGATCGCGCCACGCGCACTCGGACCCGTCATCGGAGGCCGCCGCAAAAAAACCGCGGCATGTCCGTCCGACACGAGGTCCCAGTACGCGGCGCAGCACCAGGATCACACCCGCGCCCACGTGCGCCGCGTCGGCACACCCACCGCTGGGAGCGCACAGCCCATGACCGAATCCACGTCCCCGGACCCGAACGCCGCGTCCCTGGACGATCTCGTTCGCGATGTCCGTCGCCGCTACCCCGCCGTCGTCGTGTGGCTCGCACTCGACACCAACGGATATCTCGTCATCAGCAAGATGGTTGTGCCTGAGCCCGAGCGAAACACCGGCATCGGCACCGACATCATGACCCGTCTGACCGCTGCCGCCGACGCCATCCACGTTCCCATGACCCTGACCCCGTCAATCGACTTCGGTGGCAGTCTCGTCCGGCTGCGAATGTTCTACCGCAGCTTCGGATTCGTCCCCAACCGCGGCCGAACCCGCGACTACGCGACCCGGGAAACCATGATTCGCCCTGCCTCGCCACCTCGTTAAGCGGAAGTTCCGTCGACTCGATCAGCGCTATCAGCGACCCCCGCTCGGCCCGAACTCGCGAGTCTCTGAGGGCCTCGACCTGACTCTGTCCTTCCTGCGCTCGAAGCGCCAGGAGGCGGCGCGACTGTCGGTCAACTCTGTACAGCTCGGCCTTCCCGCCCTGCCGGAGCATCGATGATGTCCACAGTCCTGCACGAACGTCTTCTCACCGCCGCCACCTCCAGGCGGCGACTGCCTATGCGGCGCCCCGGACAAAATCCGGTAGGCAGACACGTCCGGACCGATCTACGGGAAGTCGGCAAGAACCGCCTCCACGAATCCCTCAAACTGAGCCTCAGCAAATGCCGCAAAATTCGCAGTGAGTTCCACAACATCATAACGTTTTCCATCTATGCCGATTTGAGTCACGGGAGGACCACCGCCAACGAAAGAGTGAGACGCAATAGCCCTATGCGTTACGGCAGTGCGAACTTGCTTCAACAGGTTCAGCTCCGAACGCCTCCTGAGTTGAGTCCACCAAATCTTCTGGTAGTGGTCGAGGGTAATAATTTTCTTCTTGAGACTATCCCTCAAGCGTTCGAGATCAGACTCCTGATCATTTTGTGGCACCCCGCCGGCCAAACGAAAGGCGGCAGCCGCACACAGATCCAAGCAGGTCAGGGAGGTACGCGATGCTTGATCCACGGGCGCCAACATCAGAACATCGAACTGCTCGTTGGCCAAACGTGTCTGCATCTCGCAGTGTCCTTCCGGCTCCCTCGACCATCGCGCAGCCCCGACAGCCATCCGAGCGAAACCCACCTGAAACGCGGCGGATGCGACAAGACGAGTCGCGGGATCGAACTTTGTGTTGTGATGCCCCCTGAGTCGATGGAACACATCATTCGCCAACCCCAGCTGTTTGTCATTGGCGTTAATTGGCAGCCTCCCAGAATCTTCGTCATTATCGGACTCGCAATAATCGTACTGGATGGAGTCGACACGGGGGTACCGGCTATGGCGGCGGCCATTTCCCAGGCCGTTTTGAGCACCACCAACACCTCGCTTACAGCCGACCTCGCTCACCGCGCGGTGACCAGCATGGTCGACCCCATCCGGATGTCTTGTCGGCGCGGCCGACTGTTTCCCTCTTGGCGGGCCAGCCTCATTCGTGCTACAACAGACAGTCCGCCACCTCTGTCAAGGGCGTGTCGAGTTGCGTGGTGCAGAGAATGAATGTTGACAGCACCTGTCGGTGAGCGGGCGGCGCGGACGGGAGTGTGACGGGCGGTCGACGGCCGCTGGCCGGTGTGGGTCGTCTGCCTTGATACAAACCGGCTTTCGGGGCTCGGAGGTTCGGGGTGTCCGAATGGTTGCCGGGCGCAATGTCGGCGTCTGCCGAGCAGTACGTCGAGTCGTGCGGGTTCGGCCGGAAAGTCGGCTTCGATTCGTCCGGCGAGGGGCGCGGATCGTGGCCGGGTATCTCCCATAGGAGCCTGCCACCGCACGCCTGAGGGAGCGGCCGTCAGGGCGCGAAGACGGTGCGGACGACGGACTCGTCGCCGCCGATCTCGACCAGTCCGAGAGCGCGGGCGTCGCGGAGGGTGAGCGCCCCGGCTGCGAGGGCGAGGATGTAGGCGGGGTCGGTGCGTACGGTGGCGTCGAGGTCGCGGCCGTCATGCGGGCCGACCTTGAAGCCGGAGCGCGTTGCGCGCAGCTGGAAAGGCGGGCCGCCGATCTCGAGGCCGACTGTCCAAGAGGGGCGGGCCTCGAACCTGGTGTCGAGCAGAGCGGGTACAGCGAGGGTCAGCCATTCGGGGCGGAAGGAGTCGTCGTCGGGGCCGCGGACCATCAACGGGGTGGACCAACGGATCAAGCTCTCGATCGGCAGGCGCAGTTCGGCACCCCACGGCGTGAGGGCGTACTCGACGACGCTGCCCTCGCCGGTCAGTCGCCGCTCGACCACGCCCGAGACCTCGAGGTCGCGGAGCCGGTCTGCGAGCAGGTTGGTCGCGATGCCGGGGAGGCCGTCGATCAGGTCCCGGTAACGGGCGGGAGCAATGAGGAGCTGGCGGACGATGAGCAGATTCCACCGATCGCCGACGACCTCGAGGGACCGGGCGAGCCCGCAGTACTGGCCGTAGCTACGCATCGCATCCTTATACTTGATGTTCTCAAGTGCACTTGACAGACTCAAGTCTACCGCACAGCCGAGCAAAGACGAGGGGGCCGCCATGGCCGACACCACCAAAAGCGCGCGGCCCGACTGGGTCGACGATGCCCTGTTCCCGTTCGAGAGCCGCTTCGTCGATATCGACGGGCACACCGTTCATTACGTCGACGAGGGGTCCGGTCCCACACTGCTGTTCCTGCACGGCAACCCGACCTGGTCGTTCCTCTGGCGCGACGTGATCCGTACGCTGCGCGACGACTTCCGGTGCATCGCCCTCGACTACCCGGGCTTCGGGCTGTCCACGCCGAAGCCCGGCTACCGCTATCTGCCAGAGGAGCACGCAGACGTGGTCACCGGGTTTGTCGACACGCTCGGCCTGAATGGGGTCACTCTGGTCGGGCAGGACTGGGGCGGCCTGATCGGCCTGGCCACCGTGCAGCGTCGGCCACGGGTCTTCGATCGGCTGGTGCTCGCCAACACGTGGGCCTGGCCGGTCAACGGCATCCTCCACTTCGAGGCATTCTCTCGCCTCATCGGCGGACCCCCGATCCGCTTCCTGGTCCGGCGGCTCAATCTCCTCGTCAACGCGTTCATCCCCACAGGCCACCGGCGGCGGCAGCCGACGGCAGCCGAGATGACCCACTACCGCCGGGCTCTGGACACCCCCGAGCGGCGCCAGGCCAGCGCTGTACTCCCCGGCCGGGTTCTCGCCAGCCGCGCCTTCTTCGCCGAGGTCGAGGCCGGTCTCCCGGACATTGCCCACCTGCCGACGCTGATCGTTTGGGGCGACGCGGACATCGCCTTCCGTCCCCAGGAGCGCGAACGCCTGGAAGCGACCTTCCCCGACCACAAGACCGTGATCGTCGAGGGAGCCGGCACCTACGTGGGGTCCGACGCACCCGAGGAGTTCGTCGCCGCGGTCCGCGGCTGGGCGGAGACGCAGCGCGGAGACACGAGTCGTGTGGGTGAGACAGACCGGTAGAAGTAGAGGCATTCCGGTCCGGCGAGCTTGGTCGCCACCGATGTCGGATGCCTCAAGTCCTCTCACGCACGTACCTCGTCACCACCGCCACGCCGATCCGATGTGATCCGATCCGAGTGACGACGCGGCCGCAACAGCGGCTGAACCATCCAACATGTCGAACGCATCGAGCGGACCGTCAGCGGACTGCAATCCGATGCCGTCAGCTCACGCAGGTAATCGCCCACCACCACAACCGGTCCGATTCGCTCGTCGACCAGCACATACGGCAACGCCGGATCGACCATCGCAACGACCTTGAAACCAGGCGATTCGCTGTGCATGAGCAGTTATTCGTAGCAAGTCAGCAGGTGGTGCAGATACTTACAGAACTCCCTTCCGTGCTCGTGTCATCCTCGATGCATGTTTCGAAATGCGGCCCCGGAACAGATCGCTCCCATCATGGCGGCCCCGACCGCTGGACCGGCTACGAGCACAAAGCCGAACAAGAATGCGCCCAACAGCGTGATCAGAATGGCAGCTCGACGGAACCTGAAAGGGTCGACCAGCACGTTGTCGAGCAATCCGAGCCACGATCTCGGCTCGCCGCTATCGCGGCGAACATCAATCGCAGGCTCCTTCGGTTTGGTCAGATGGCGCTGATCCCCCGCGCGCGACCGGCCGCCAGGCAAGGTCTTCTCGCGGCTCATTGGCAACCGCCATTCGCCGCAGCGTCATCGGTGATCGAGCTGCATTCCAACGCCAACGTCGCCTTACCTAGGCGCACCTCTGAACGGTACGGCCCGAGGTGCGCTGCTTGTGCTCCCTCGATGCCGATATTCCGATGAGTGAGAGCCCTCGCCACGTCCGCGGCTGGCACCGAACCCTCGCCGCCCCAACGAAGAAGCCACTCGGTTCCCGAGCCCCACAAATACCGGAAATGGATGCCAAGGTCAGCAGTAGGAGATTCGAACGAAGAAGAGGATTCGAGAGTGCGCCCCAACACATCCCACGTCAGTCCCGAAACGGCCCACTTCTCCCGCTTGCTGGAAACCCAGAGCCTGGAAACCAGGCCAGCGAGAAGTTGTTCACTGTCGAGGTGCATTTCGGGCACCGCGTCAAGCGCTACCTGTTCTTCTTCCGTCAAGGACATGTCAGCCGATAGATCTTCGAAGAAGAGAGGATAAACCTTCAGATCTCGCCTGTGAGACGGGTGATGCTGCTCCCATGGGAAAAAGCGAACGCGGGCACCAGTAGGCGCATGAGTCAGAAGTAGCCAGTCTTGGTTGTCACCAACCGAAGTCCGCCGCAACCCCGGCATTCGGACCGACTGGATGATGTGATCCGGCATATCCGACAAGATCGTGAAATCGTCGAACTGCGGCGAAAAGGTCATCGTGTAACACAAGAGGCGAGAGATGCTCTTGTGCCTGATCAGTTTGTGAGCCGAACTCTCAGTCACATCAGGTGGGGGCTCATCCGTATTGAGCAGGAACAACGACATAATCGCTCGAAAGCGACGTTGAGCGGAAAGGCATCGGTCGAACCCAAGGTCATAGCCTTCAACGGAGCCTCCTCGATCTAGCCTCCGCATTGCCTTCTCCGCAAACCACTTTGGCTCATTCGTGTAGTCAGCACGGATACGCGCAGACTTGCGAACTCCAGAATTCTTCGACATGGGCGCGTCTCCCAGCTGTCCAGGCTCAGCCATATCGACGCGTCAGCGTGCTGACGACAAGGCTCATCGACAACGATGCAATCGCATGTCCCGCATGCTCATGCCTCGCGTACCCGCCTGGAAGGTACACGGCGACGTCGGGTACTGCTCACCGACGGCCCGAAGGCCATTGACGACGATACAGAACCAACCCGACAACCGCCCAATCACGGTGACCAGCGGACGTGTCCGGGGTCGATGCTTGGTGCAGATAGGTTCCGCTATGCCCTGCATTGGCGGGAAAAGGCCATGGACGCGCTGCGGGCCTGCGCCGAGCGCGTGTCCGCTGAAGCCCCCGGCCTGTGGTCCGATCCCATCGCCGCACGACCGATCCCGCGCCCGCCGCGCCGGATTGCCGCGACCGGAACGAACACGCGTCTCCCAGTGTCCGAACAAATTTCGCTGTTCGAGCCCGTCGCCACCCCCGTGACCGGCTCGACACG
Source organism: Mycobacteriaceae bacterium (assembly GCA_013362555.1). Taxonomy (GTDB): domain Bacteria; phylum Actinomycetota; class Actinomycetes; order Mycobacteriales; family Mycobacteriaceae; genus JABFVX01. The sequence continues at coordinate 290 of JABFVX010000190.1, read as the reverse complement.
ATCCCATCCACTTGCGGCCCGCGCAGACGTGGCCTGAGCGAAGGAGCCTGGTATGTCCACGACATTGACCAGACGCCAAGCCAAACTGCACCGCGAAGCGTGCGACCTGATCGACACCGACCGCGACCTCGACGAGGACGAAAAGTGGTTCGTCCTCGAGCACTGGCAGGAGGCAGCCAATCCCGAACATTGTCTGGCCGGAGCGTATTTCACGCCCCTGGGATTGGCCGGCGACATGCGCATCAACGTCGTCGGCACCCGCATCGTCGACCTCTGCGCCGGAATCGGGC
>JABFVX010000412.1 GCA_013362555.1 Mycobacteriaceae bacterium | reverse complement strand
TCACCGCACGCTACGGGTGTGGGGTCTGTCAGAACGCCCGGCAGGATCGGATGTCGAAGGCGAGGATGGCCTTCGCGCCGAGATCGGCCAGTGCGTCCATGACGGCGTTGTTGTCGGCGCGGGGCACCATCGCGCGCACCGCGACCCAGTTCGCGTCGGCCAGCGGGGACACCGTGGGGGACTCCAGGCCCGGCGTGATTTTCACGGCCTCGTCCAACAACTCGCGCGGGCAGTCGTAGTCGAGCATCAGATACTGCTGGGCGCGGACGACGCCCTGGAGCCGGGCGGTGAACTGGTCGCGGGCCTTCACGTCCACGTCGGCGATGCGCTCCGCGGAGCCGCGCGCCTGCAACAGCACCCCCTCGGAGTCGCACAGCGGCTCGCCGAAGGCGACCAGGCCGTGCTGGCGCAGCGTGCGGCCGGAGCCGACGACGTCGGCGATGGCGTCGGCGACGCCGAGTTGGATGGAGATCTCCACCGCGCCGTCGAGCCGGATGACCTCCGCCGAGACCCCGCGCGCCGCCAGGTCGGTCCGAACCAGGTTTGGGTACGAGGTGGCGATGCGCCGGCCGGACAGTGCGTCCACCGCCCAGTCGCGGCCCGCGGGCGCGGCGTAGCGGAACGTGGAGCGGCCGATCCCCAGTGCGAGGCGCTCCTCCACGCCGGAGTCCAAGGCCAGGTCGCGCCCCGTGACGCCGAGGTCGACCTCGCCGGAGCCGACGTAGATGGCCACGTCCTTGGGCCGCAGGAAGAAGAACTCGACCTGATTGGCGGGATCGAGAACGGTGAGCTCGCGGGAATCGGTGCGACGGCGGTAGCCCGCCTCGCCGAGGATGGTTGCGGCCGACTCGGCCAGCGCGCCCTTGTTGGGCACGGCGACACGCAGCATCGGAGGGTCCTTTCAGGTATGAGAGCTGGTCCGGGCTGAACTACAGATGTCGGTAGACATCGGCGAGGGTCAGCCCGCGCCCGATCATCAGTACCTGCAGCCGGTACAGCAGCTGGGAGACCTCGAGGGCCAGGGCCTCGTCGCTCTCGTGCTCGGCGGCCAGCCACACTTCGCCCGCTTCTTCCAGCACCTTCTTGCCCTGCGCATGCACGCCCGCGTCCAGTGCGGCCACGGTGCCCGACCCTTCAGGTCGTTGGACGGCACGCTCGGTCAGCTCCGCGAACAGGGTTTCGAAGGTCTTCACGACCGTTCATTCTCGCAGACCGGCCCGACCTGCGGTCGCACGGGCCCGCGAACTGCCAGCGCATCGCGCACGTCAGCGAGCCGCAGCCCTTCCAGACCGGATCGGAACACCCGCGCGGGACCCGGCGGGACGGCGACCTCGCACGGCACGACGATCACCGCGCAGCCCGCGGCCTCGGCCGAAGCCGCGCCGGTCGGCGAGTCCTCGATCGCCACGCACTCGGCGGGGTCGACCCCGAGCAGCGCCGCGGCGCGCAGATACGGCTGCGGGTCCGGCTTGCCGCGCAGCACCTCGTCGCCGCAGACCGAGACGTCGAAGAAGTCGCGCCCGATGATGTCGAGGGCGCATTCGGTGAGCCGACGTTTGGTGTTGGTGACCAGGGCCGTGCGCAGACCCGCATCGCGAACCAGGCCGAGAGCATCCTTGGCTCCGGGACGCCACGGCACCTCCTCGGCGAACATGGCGACCACCCGGTTGTCGAGCCAGTCTCGGGCGTCGTCGAACGCCTGCGGGGTCGGATCGAGGTTGAAGGCGGCGAACATGGTCGCCAACGCGGCAGGCGCGGTTGCCCCGATCATGGCCTGGCGGGTCTGCGGGGTCAGCGTCCCGCCCAGCCGGGCCGCCAACTCGTATACTGCGACGTCCCATAGCCTTTCGGAATCAAGGATCGTTCCGTCCATGTCCCACAGCACCGCCCGCAGCCGCGGTTCGCCGGATCGCTGTGCCTGGCCGGCGCGCCTGGACCCCGCCGCGCTCATCGGGCGCGGCCGCACACTCTGAAAATGCTCCACACAACAGTGCATTGTGACAGAGCCCACCGCCGCCCGCGGTTTGCCGGCCCGAATTCAACAAACCGACCTATCTCAACTCTCCGGAACCACCTGTGACGCTAGTGCGGGGTCACCAGGGCCAGGAGCCTGGTGGTGGTGTTCCAGTTGCGGATGGTGATGTTGGGGTATATCGGGCTTGCGATGACCGAGCGGATCCGGCTGCGAGTGCGGGCGCTGGTCAGCCTGCGGTAGTACACGACGCCGTCGGCGAACCAGACCGCGTCCACTTCGGGATTGACTTGGAAGTGCGGCTCGGCCTCAGCGCTGGTGACGCCTTTGAGGAAGGCCACGTCGTAGTTGTACTTCCCGGGGGCCGAACCGAATCCGGACGGAGCGTCGTGCACGATCGCGGCAAGGCGGTCGGCAGGCACCACCAGGACCATGATCGAGTCGCTGTCAAGGCGAAATTGTCGTGGTATCGCCGTCTCCAGTGCATGCTCGAGCTCGGCCGCGGGCTCCGCCGCCCGAAATACGACATTGCCGCTCTGGATGTAGGTCTGTACATCCAGGCAACCGAGCGCGGTGAAGGTTTCCTTCAGCAGCGCCATCGGCACCTTGTTCCGGCCGCCGACATTGATGCCGCGCAATAGCGCAAGGTAGGACTGCACGGCCCAAGATTAGCGTTCGCACCCTCCGGAAGCCGCCAGGCCACAGTGCGCCCTCCGGATCGCATGGGTAGTCACATCGAGCCGAGTGCGGGGCATACCTATGTACCACCGATAGGCGGTCGATGCGCTGCATGACCTTCGCCGACAGCCTGATCCACATGCCGCTGCAGCTTTCCCCCGAGTTGCAGCAGTTGGCGTACTGGGTCGCGGGCGACTGGCCGCAGGCCAACGAAGACCGCTTGCGCATGCTCGCGGGCGAGTGGTTCACCCAACGGGACCGGCAGCTTGCCGCCGCGACCAGACTTGCCACGATGCCGATCCGCATGGTTGCGAATGAGCGGTCGACTGCAGTCGACGCACTCATTGCCGCAGTCCGGAAGCACACTGACGACGTCCGAGCGCAAGCAGAATTCTGCGAGAGCCTCGGACGGCAATGCCGCGACGAAGCTCTGGTCACCGAACACGCCAAGCTGCTCATCCAATACTCGCTGTGGCTATTGGCAATTCAGCTGATCACCGACGCCACGATGTTCGCCTACGGTGCGGCCAAAGCGGTCGCGGATCGCAGGCGCACCACAGTGGCGGTACGACTGATCACCGAACAACAGCTCGCTCGCACCGCCAGCGTCGGCAGCTACGAGGCAGCCGCCAGGGGCATGCTGCACTGGGTCGCCACCCACAAATCGCTCGTAGCCGGGGCCGTCGTCGGCCCCGGACTGGGCGCCGCATTCGGCGGCGGGCTCGACGCCTTGGCGCAACATGATCAGATCGCTGCCGGTCATCGCGCAAGCTACGATGCCGACTCCCTCTCTGCCTCCACCGTCAACGGTGCTGTGAGCGGCCTGTTCGGGTTCGGCGCGAGCGCGGCAGCGGGACACCTGCTCGGCCGCGCCGTCGCCAAGAGCGCCAATCACGTTGCCCGCTGGAGCCTGCACGCCGCGGGCACCCTGGGCGCGGGCGCGGCAGGCGGTGTGGCAGGCAGCGTCCCGGGCCTGCTGCTAGGCTCCATGGCAGGCGGCCGTCCTCCCACTGCAGCGGAACTGAAGGATGCGCTCGCCGCCGGTCTCGGCAGCGGTTTGGTCGGCTCAGCCATCACCGCCGTCACCACGGCGCGCGCACACGGCGCGGCCACAGCAGGAGGACCGCGCACCCACGGCCGGGACCGGCTCGGGGACTTGACATCCGGGCCTGTCCGGGAACCGACCGCACAGGACATCCTCACGGCTGCCGAAGCGTGGCGACGGCTGCCGGGCGGCAAGGACGACGTGCGGCGGGCGCTGCCGACGTTTCTCGATGACGTGGTCCCGCATGCCGAGGCGAAAGCAGTCCGCGTCCGCGACTGGTACCGTGCGCTCGACCCGGAGCACCGTGTGGCGCTGGACGACTCGACCATCGGCGGCCTGGAAGGAATTCCGGCGACGGAGCGCAGCCGGACGGGAATCGCGACCTTGACCCGGATTGTGGACAGCCTCGACCCGAACCTCGTCGGTCAAGAATCCAGCGCCGCAGCACATCAGGTCGAGGCATGTGCAACCGTGCTGCACATGGTTCGAGACGCCGAGCGCTTGGCCGCAGACCTGCCCGGTCCGCCTCCGGTGCGGCTGCTGCTGGCGAACGCTTCCCGACATGCCGACAGCGCCCCGGTGGTCGAGGTGGTGATCGGCGATCTCGATTCGGCGCGGTTCGCGGCTGTCCACGTACACCAGGTGTGGTATTCGGCCGGTGCGGCCGCGCTGCTGCCGAGCATCGTCGAGCACTACCGGCAACTGGCGCTCACTGGCGCGGCGGAGGGGGCCCCGGCCCGGCCACATGCCGTGGTCCTGCGTCTCAGCGGCTGGGGCTGGCCCGATGCGGACGGCGGCATCCGTTCCAGGCCCCTGCTCGCGACCAACGCTCAGATTGCCGCCGACGGGCGCACGCTACTCGGCGCCATCGCGGCGCGGCATGGGGCATGGCCGACGCGCCTGTCCGGCGAACAACAGCAATGGCACATTGTCGCGGGCGATGACTCTGTTCCGCTGCTCGTCTCCGCAGGCAGTCGCGGCTGGCTGGCGCAGGCGGGGGTGACCGCACTGTCGTTGCCGGAATCGGCCCTTCCGGCGCAGCGACTGGCCGAATTCCATTTCCGTAGTGTTGATCTCGTGCCGGATCCGACCGGCGAGGACGCCATCTACAATCCGGCCGCACTGGCTCGCACAACCTGGGGTGACCGCGCATCGGCCAACTCCGACATCGAGCCCGCCGCAATAGTGCGAATACTGCGGGACCACCTGGACCGAGTCGCCGCGGCCACCGATGTCGCCGCCGCCCACGACGCGGTCATACGGGCAGTCCGCGCTGCCGAGCCCCTCATGTCCGCCGCGGTGTGGGTGCCCGATCTCCTGCACGCGATCCGAGCAGACCCGGAAACACGCAGGCTGTTCGCCGAGAATCCCGCGATGCCGTGGGAAATCCGCGACCTCGTCAACCGCCATGTCATGTCCGAGACACCGCACGCCCCGTACCGGCAGGCGCCGCCCGGCAGTCCGTCGCTTCGCGACACCATTGTCAACGCCGAGCAGCGACCGTCGAAGCTGCTCACGCCGCCGTCGCTGCGAGTGTTGTCTTATCGGCCCGAAGGCCCGGGGACCTTGGTGGCGGTCGGGTCGGTGGACGCTCGGTCGGTCGTGATCGCACTCGACAGCGGCAGCGGCGACGTCGGCCGCACCTTTGCCGACGTGGTCGCCTGGGCCCAGGTTTTGCACGAGGAGGCGACCAGGGAGAATCGCGCGACTGTGCAGGACTACGGTAAAGCCACCCATGCGGTGGCCGTGATCGCCGGCTTGGCACCGCACGGGGCGCACATCGAGACCGTGGCGCATCGCGTCGCCGCCATTGTCGCCGAACTCCACGAACACGCTCGGCAAGCCGAAACGCCATTGCCGCGCATCACCGTGATCGGCCGTCGCGGCGGCGGCAATGCGCTCAACAGCGCTGTCCTTAACCACAATCTGGCCCCATATATCGACGCATACCTCCACCTCGACGTGGACAACCTCGCCGCCCACCACGCCACCGACACCGGCATCAAGGAAACCTACGTCGCCTCGACCACCCGTAACGTGGACTCGCTCGCACTCCCCGACATGCACGATCCCGCGAATCCGGCATACGGCGCCACCTGGATCCCGCCGGACATCAAATACCAGGCCATGATCGTGGCAGGCCAGGTTCACCTGCTTCCGGACACATTCACACTGACCGCCACCGAACCCACCCATTGGCACAGCATCGACAAGGCCGGCCGATGGCTGACCGACCGCCTGCGCAGTCGCGGCTGGCTCAACAACGGCCAGTTCCGCGACGTGCGCCTCATCCTTGCGGAATTGATGGAGCCCGGCCTCGACGAAGGCAGGCAGATGGTGCGACTGTCCGAGTCACCGGATGCGCCGGGCCACCGGGAACTCCACATACAGGTCTTCGACGCGCTCGAGCACATCGCCGGGACAGCGGACTCGGCGCCGTGGGTCACACCCCTACTGGCCCACGACTGGGCGACCAGGCCCGACAGCCACTGGGCCGCCGAATACCCCGGAGCGGGGACGTCCCCTGATCGATCGCCTGCTGTACCGAGCGGCCGTGTCACCCACGTAATACTGGTCGAATCGGATCGCAGCCCCTCGCCGGTCGCCGACCACCCAGGACCGGATTCCAACCCGCTGCCGGATCCCAGCCTGCCGCCCGCCGGCCACGTGCCGTCCCGGCGCGACTACGAGCAACGACTACAGATCGCGCACATGCTCGACCGACTCCACGACATGTCGCAGCAAGAGCTGGAGCATCTGCGGCCGGGCCTCGCCGCATTCACGGCGGCGCTGAGCCACATAGACCACACCGCCTTCGCGATCGGCGCCAAGGCATACCTGCTGGAATTCCAGCCCAACCGCGGCATTGTGGACATAGCGTTCGGCGACTACACCCTCGCTACGACGGTGCACAGCTACACCTCTTCGGGCATGCCGCTCTGGATGCTTCCGCTGGTAATGGACTATGTGGCCGAGTTCCACCGCGACCAGCCACCGGGCAGCACAGCGTCAATCCTGCGCTTCGAGCCCGACGGTCCGGAAAACCCGAACACCATGTCGCACATCGACTACGACACGATGGACATGTTCCTCAGCGCAATCAGAGACTTCGGTGAAGTGTCTGCGGTCGGCGACGGCAACGGCCCGTACTCGCGGCCCTCCGACGCTGGGCCGGACCAACTCACCGACCGGGCGATCATCGGGCACCTGGCCAAGCTGGAAGCGCCGCTCGACTGTGCAGTCGCGGTAGTCGATTTCATCGCCGATCTCACCGGGAACCCGGCTATCCGCAGATTCGCCGACGACGCCGACATCGGATGGGCTCGGATAGCCGGTGTCGACGGGATGGACGTAGCCCGTCGCCTTGGCGGGAGCTGGAAGCTCGGCGGCTACTCGTCGACAGACGAAGCCGCGCTCCACGTGAGGGCCACCGGCGATATCGTCGCCTTGGCTGTCGAATACCGCGGCTTGGGCACAAGGCCCGACAGCGTCGGAGCTCACCTCAAGGCGTATTACCCCAAGGACAACCAGGTGTGGGTCCGCGAAAAGCTCGGCGACAAGGTTTACGACTACCCGCACGCCTGGGGCGAGCAGCACCCGGCCGCCAGGCTGTACGCCGTGGTCCTGCATCCCGACGGATCTGCCGCAAACCCGCTGCACAAGTCGGGAACATCGGATTCCCTTCCAGGAACGGATCGTCCAGTATCTCGAATTGGCGCGACACCGGAGCCGTCCGGCCCTCGGAGCGAGATCGACAGCGCTGTAGACAAGTCGAACGACCACAGCTTTCTCGCCCAACAGGCACTCGGTGCTTGGATCCAGACCGAGCGGCAACGACGCGGCCTGTCGCAGCTGCAGCTCGCCGAGCGGACGAACATGCGCCAACAGGCAATTTCGGATCTCGAGTCCGGACGACACAAGCCCCGACCACGCCTGCTGCGAGCCGTCCGCGACGGTCTCAGCATCGCGCCAGAAGTGTTTGACGCCGTATTGAAGCAATTCGAACGAGCTGACGCTGCGGCGGCGATTCGAAAGGCGGAAGACCCTGCACCACCACCAGACGCGGTCCTGCACCTCGACTACACCCAATTCGACAGCCTCGGCGAGTGGATCTCAGCAGATCGACGCATCAAGGGACAGACCCGAGCCGGGCTGTCCAGGCAAGCAGGCGTGGATCCCAAGCTCATCGCCCGGCTGGAGTCCGACCAACCGGGAATACGGGCCGTGAACCTCCGCGCTGTCCGTGAGGCGCTCGCCATCGACGCAACGCAATTCCACGACGCACTCCTTCAGTTCGACCGCGCCGAACTGGCTGCGGAAATCGAGGCGATCGACCGCTCCCACGCGTCGCTCGATCCTTTCGGCTACGACAGTCTCGGGGAGTGGCTGCAAGCACACCGCCTCCGGCGCGCGTTGTCCAGACCGGAGGCAGCGGGCGCGCTCCATGTCGATCGCTCGACCATCTGGGAAGTCGAGACCAACGCCAAACGCGTGTCGGCGCGGCTGTTGCGGAGCGTCCGCGCCTTCTACGGCATCACTCCGACCGAATTCCACAACGGCCTCGAGAAGTTCGGCCAAAGGCACACGGCCGATTCCATCAGGCAACTGGACGAGGCCGAACTCTCGCTCGACTATCTCCACAGCTCAAGTCTCGCCGAGTGGTTCACCGCCCACCGGCTCAGGCGCCGTTTGCATGAGGTTGCCGTCGCCAATATGGTGGGCGTCGAGGCCCCTACGATTGTCGACATCGAGTGTGGCCGGCTCTCCGGCCACATCGAGGCGATGCACAGCCTGGCGCTCGCCTACGGGATCGCATCCACCGAATTCCGCAGTGCACTCGATCATTTCGGACATTCCGACGTCCCCACCTGACCCGACGATCAGTTCCCGACGAAATCGCACAGTTTGCCCCTTGACTTGGAGTGCGCTCCAACTCGTAGCGTTGCGGCCATGACCATTCGCCTCGGATACCAGATGCCCAATTTCAGCTACGGCGTACCGCCGCGGGACCTGTTCGCGGCGGTCGTCGCGCAAGCCCGGGCGGCCGAGGCCGCCGGCTTCGACGCGGCCTTCGTCATGGACCACTTCTACCAGCTGCCGCTGCTCGGGGCGCCGGACGAGCCGATGCTGGAGGCGTACACCACACTGTCGGCCCTCGCGGCGGAGACCGATCGAATCCAGTTGTCCGCCTTGGTAACCGGGAACACGTACCGCAATCCTGCCATCACCGCCAAGACGGTCACCACCCTGGACGTGGTGAGCGGGGGCCGCGCGGTGCTGGGAATCGGCGCAGGCTGGTACGAACTCGAACACCGCGGCTACGGCATCGATTTCGGCACCTTCGCCGACCGCTTCCAACGGCTGGAGGAAGCGCTGGAGATCATCGTGCCGATGCTGCGCGGGGAGCGGCCCTCGGCCGAGGGCCGCTGGTACCGCACCGAAAACGCCATCAACGAGCCCCGGGTACGCGACGACCTGCCGGTCCTGCTGGGCGGCGGCGGCGAGCAGAAGACCTTCACCCTGGCAGCACGCTTCGCAGACCACCTCAACATCATCTGCAACGCCTCGGACCTGCCGCGCAAGCTCGACGCACTGCATGCGCGCTGCGCCGAGGCCGGCCGCGACCCGTCGACCCTGGACACCAGCTTCCTCGCTTTCGTCATCGTCGACGAAGACGGCGACCGCGCCCGAGCCCTCCAGGCCGACCTGCTGCGCCGCCAGGGCGTGGCCGACCTCTCGTCGCTGCCCGCCTCCGCCCGCACCGAGACCCAAGCCGACCGCCAGTTCGTCGGCACCCCGGACGACGTGGCCGAACAGCTTCAGACCCGCGTCCTGGACCACGGCATCCAGGGCCTGATCGTCAACCTGGTCACCAACGGGCACGAACCGGGCATCGTGGAACTGGCAGGCAAGGCCTGTGGTGGATTGGTCGCTCCGCGACCGCAGCTGCGCACGGCCGCCCGCGGGGTTCAGACACCTCCGGAATGACCCGTGACGTGCGTCCACCGCACCTCACGGGTCATTCCGGAAGTTCTACACGCTGAAGTACTTTGCTTCCGGGGGGTGGAGGACGAAAGCGTCGGTGGATTGTTCGGGGTGCAGCTGGAGTTCCTCCGAGAGCGCAACTCCGATGCGGTCGGCGCCCAGGAGCTCCACCAGCGCGGCCCGGTCCTCCAGGTCCGGACAGGCGCCGTAGCCGAAGGAGTAGCGGGCGCCGCGGTAGCCGAGTTTGAAGAACTCCGACACGTCGGTCGGGTCTTCCGCGGCGACGCTGCGCCCCTCCAGGACGAGTTCCTGGCGGATGCGGCCGTGCCAGTACTCCGCCAGCGCCTCGGTGAGCTGCACGCCGATCCCGTGCACTTCGAGATAGTCACGGTAGTTGTCCGCAGCGAACAGGGCGTTCGCGAAATCCGCGATCGGCTGGCCCATGGTGACCAGCTGGAACGGGAGCACGTCCACCTGGCCGGTCGCCGCGGCGTGCTCGCGGGAGCGCACGAAGTCCGCGATGCACAGGAACCGGTCGCGCTGCTGGCGCGGGAACCGGAACCGGCGTCGCTGCGCCGCGTCCGGCGTCGGCTCGGCCAGAACGACCACGTCGTCGCCGTCGGACACCGCGGGGAAATAGCCGTAGACGACAGCGGCGTGGGCGAGCACGCCCTCGGCGGTCAGCCGGTCCAGCCAGTACCGCAGCCGCGGGCGGCCCTCGGTCTCCACCAACTCGTCGTAGCTCGGGCCCTCGCCGCCGCGCTGCCCCCGCAGACCCCACTGGCCCAGAAACAGCGCACGCTCGTCCAGGAGTCCCGAATAGTCCTGCAATGACACGCCTTTGACGATTCGGTTGCCCCAGAACGGCGGCGTCGGCACCGGCAGCTCCGCCGCCACGTCCGAGCGCGCGGGCACCTCGACCGGGGTCTCCGCGGCCTTGCGCTGTTCGGCGATGCGCCGGGACCGCTCGTGCCGGGCCTTGCGCTCGGCCGCCTTGGCCCGGGCCGCTTCGGCCTCGGGCGTGTCCGCGTCCGACCCGCCGCCGCGCTTGCGGGACATGATGGTGTCCATCAGGCGCAGCCCCTCGAACGCGTCGCGGGCGTAGCTCACCTCCCCGGCGTAGACGTCGGTGAGGTCGTTCTCCACATAGGAGCGGGTGAGCGCGGCGCCGCCGAGCATCACCGGGAACTGGTCGGCCATGCCCTTGGCGTTGAGCTCCTCCAGGTTCTCCTTCATGACCACGGTCGACTTCACCAACAGTCCGGACATCCCGATGACGTCGGCCTTCTTGTCCACGGCTGCCTCGATGATCGCCGAGATCGGCTGCTTGATACCGAGATTGACGACCTCGTAGCCGTTGTTGGACAGGATGATGTCCACCAGGTTCTTGCCGATGTCGTGTACGTCGCCCTTGACGGTGGCCAGCACGATGCGGCCCTTGCCCAGGGCGGCGCCGGTGCCGTCGGAGGCTTTCTCCATGTGCGGCTCCAGGTGGGCCACCGCCGTTTTCATCACCTCGGCCGACTGCAGCACGAACGGCAGCTGCATCTGGCCGGACCCGAACAGCTCGCCGACCGTCTTCATCCCGGCCAGCAGCGTGTCGTTGATGATGGCCAGCGCGGGCCGCTCGGCCAGCGCCGCGTCCAGGTCGGCCTCCAGGCCGTTGCGTTCGCCGTCGACGATGCGGCGCTCCAAGCGCTCGAACAGCGGCAGCGCGGCCAGCTCGGCCGCCCGGCTCGCCCGCGCCGACGACGCCGAGACGCCTTCGAACAGCGCCATCAACGTCTGCAGCGGGTCGTAGCCGTCGCGGCGGCGGTCGTAGATCAGATCCAGCGCCACCTCTCGGTGCTCGTCCGGAATCCGCGCCATGGGAAGAATCTTCGAGGCGTGCACGATGGCGGTGTCCAGTCCGGCCTCGCGGCACTCGTGGAGGAACACCGAGTTGAGCACTTGGCGCGCCGCGGGATTGAGGCCGAAGGAGATGTTGGACAGTCCCAGGGTGGTCTGCACCGTGGGGTGACGGCGTTTGAGTTCGGCTATGGCCCTGATGGTTTCGATCGCGTCGCGGCGCGATTCCTCCTGCCCCGTACAGATGGTGAAGGTGAGCGTGTCCACGATGATGGCGTCCTCATCGACGCCCCAGTTGCCGGTGATGTCGGCGATCAGCCGCTCGGCGATGGCCACCTTCGTCTCGGCGGTGCGGGCCTGGCCCTCCTCGTCGATGGTCAGCGCGACCACCGCGGCTCCGTGCTCCGCGACCAGCGCCATCGTCTTGGCGAACCGCGACTCCGGGCCGTCGCCGTCCTCGTAGTTCACCGAGTTCACCGCGCACCGGCCGCCCAAGTGCTCCAGGCCCGCGCGCAGCACGTCGGTTTCGGTGGAGTCCAGCATGATCGGCAACGTCGAGGCGGTGGCCAGCCTGCTCGCCACCTCTGCCATGTCGGCGACGCCGTCGCGGCCGACATAGTCGACGCAGAGGTCGAGCATGTGCGCGCCGTCGCGCGTCTGGTCCTTGGCGATGTCGACGCAGCGCTCCCAGTCGCGTTCAAGCATCGCGTCGCGAAATGCCTTGGAGCCGTTGGCATTCGTGCGTTCACCGATCATCATCACGCTGGCGTCCTGCTCGAACGGCACCGAGGTGTACAGCGACGACACCGCAGGTTCGTGTTCCGGCGCGCGCACGGCCTTGCGCACCTCGCGCACCGCCGCGACCACCTGACGGACATGCTCGGGCGTGGTGCCGCAGCAGCCGCCCACCATGGCCAGGCCGTACTCGGCGACGAAACCGCTCAGCGCCACGGCGAGCTCGTCCGGACGCAGTGGGTACTCGGCGCCGTTCGGGCCGAGCACCGGCAGGCCCGCGTTCGGCATCACCGAGACCGGCAGCCTGGAGTGCCTGGACAAGTAGCGCAGGTGCTCGCTCATCTCGTCCGGGCCGGTAGCGCAGTTGAGGCCGATCAGGTCGATCCCGAGCGGCTCCAGCGCGGCGAGCGCGGCGCCGATCTCGCTGCCGAGCAGCATGGTGCCGGTGGTCTCGACGGTGACGTGGGTGATGATCGGCACCGTGCGGCCCGCACGTTCCATGGCGGCCTTGGTGCCGGTGACGGCCGCCTTCACCTGCAGCAGGTCCTGGCAGGTTTCGATGAGGACGGCGTCGGCGCCGCCGTCGAGCATGCCGAGAGCGGATTCTGCGTACGCGTCGCGCAGCACGGCGAACGGGGCATGGCCCAGGGTCGGCAGCTTCGTGCCCGGGCCCATGGAGCCCAGAACGAAGCGCGGGATCCCGTCCGCGCCGGGGCCCATCTCGTCGGCGACCTCCCGGGCGAGCCGGGTGCCGGATTCCGACAGCTCGCGGATGCGGTCGGCGATGTCGTAGTCGGCCAGGTTGGGCAGATTGCATCCGAAGGTGTTCGTCTCGACCGCGTCCGCACCCGCCTCGAAGTAGGCTCGGTGGATGTCGCGCAGCACATCGGGCCTGGTCACGTTGAGGATTTCGTTGCAGCCCTCCAACCCTCGGAAGTCGTCGAGGGTCAGGTCCGCCGCCTGCAGCATGGTGCCCATCGCCCCGTCGCCGATGAGGACCCGACGGGACAGGGCATCGAGAAAGGCAGAGCCAGGAGCGACAGACATGCAGTCAAGAGTAGTGGGCGGCCCCGACACGCCTCCCCGTAAGCTGGTGTAAGTGAACTCGAGTGAGGACCCCGGCACCCGGAGCAAGGCGGCCAAGGCCCCGACCATGGCGGATGAGGCCGCCAAATCCGGCGCGCTGCCCACGCTGCGCGATCCGGTGCTGATTGCCGCGTTCGAAGGGTGGAACGACGCGGGCGACGCGGCGAGCGGGGCGGTCGAACACCTCGAGTTGATTTGGGACTCCGAGCCGCTGGCCGAGCTGGATTCCGAGGATTACTACGACTATCAGGTGAATCGTCCCATGGTGCGGCTGGTCGACGGGGTGACCAGGCAGATCGAGTGGCCGTCGACGATGCTGTCGGTGTGCTCGCCCCCCGGCGCGGCGCGCGACGTCGTGCTGCTGCGCGGAGCCGAGCCGAACATGCGCTGGCGCGCGTACTGCGGCGAGCTGTTGGCGTTCATCGAGCAGTTGCAGGTGTCGACCGTGGTGATCTTGGGCGCACTGCTGGCCGACACCCCGCATACCCGGCCGGTGCCGATCACCGGGACCGCCTACAGCAAGGACGCTGCCGAGCGCTTCCACCTGCAGCAGACCCGCTACGAGGGGCCCACCGGCATCACCGGTGTGCTGCAGGACCAGTGCGTGAAAGCGGGCGTCCCGGCTATCTCGTTCTGGGCCGCGGTGCCGCACTACATCTCGCAGCCGCCCAATCCCAAGGCCACCATCGCGCTGCTGCACCGGGTCGAGGAGGTGCTCGACATCGAGGTGCCGCTGGGCCAGCTTCCGACTCAGGCCGAGGAGTGGGAGGAAACGGTGTCCGAACTCACTCGCGACGACGAGGAGATCGCGGAGTACGTGCGCTCGCTCGAGGAGCGCGGCGACGCCGAGACCGACCTCAACGAGACCATGTCCACCATGGACGGCGAGTCGATCGCCGCGGAGTTCGAGCGCTACCTGCGCCGCCGCGGCCCCGGCAACTTCGGCGGCGGCCGGTAGTACACACCCGTATCGTTCGGTCACACCCGCAGCTGCGGGTGTGACCGAACGAAACGGGTGCAAGGGGACGTCAGCGCAGCGGGGCGGTGAGCAGGCTTGCGCCGAGGACCAGGGACGCGGCGGAGATCACGCCGAACACCAGCACCCACACGACGCCCGGGACGTGGGTCAGGTGGCCGAGCTGATCGGCGTCGGAGCCGGGCTGCCTGCGGCGGGTCCGCTGCAGTTCCAACACCGGCCGCAAGCCCGCCAGCAGCAGGAACCACACGGCCAGGTAGGCCAACGCGGCCTGCTGGGCGTCCGTGCCGAACCAGGACACCGCGAACATCAGCCCTCCGGTGCCGATCACGCTGAGCGCACCGTAGAGGTTGCGGATGGCGATCAGCAGTGCCGCGCACAACCCGATCGCCGCCCACAGCGCGACCGTGATGCGGTCCATCCCCAGCAGCGCCGCGCCGCCGAGGCCGAGCAGCGGCGGCGCGGGATAGCCCGCCAGCGTCGTCAGAATCATCCCGAGCCCGCGGGGCTTGCCCCGCGAGACAGTGACCCCGGACGTGTCCGAATGCAGCCGGATTCCCGCCAGCTGCCGCCCGGTCAGCAGCGCCACCACCGCGTGCCCGCCTTCGTGCGCGATGGTCACCACGTTGCGGGCGACCCGCCACACCGGGGTGTAGCCGACCAGCGCGAGCGCGACGACACCCGTCATCACCACCACCCAGACCGGCGGCGGCAACTGGGTGCTGCCCAGCCGATCCACGATGTTGCCTGCGTGCTGGGAGATCTCCGTGCCGTCCACCGCGTCCCGTCCCGAGTCCGAACCTGCGGCCGCCAGCCTACGGTGCCCGCCGCCCGCACTGCGCCCGTTTTCGGGTCGCGGGACGAATCGCGTCAGGCGCGGGAGGCGGCCGCGGCGGGGGTCACGCTCTCCAGGCGGACGGGCAGGCCGTCCGCGGGCAGCGGACCGGTGCCCCATGCCAGCGGCATCTCGTAGTCCTCGGGCACCGTCCAGCGGTAGCGCAACAGGAGCTGGTGCATTACGGCCTTCACCGCCATGCCCGCGAAATACATGCCGATGCACTTGTGCGCGCCCGCGCCGAACGGGCACCAGGCGTACCGGTGCACCAGCTCCTCGCGGCGGCCTTCGGCGAAGCGTTCGGGGTCGAACACGTCAGGGTCCGGCCACCATTGCCCCAGCCGCATGGAGGCCGATCCGTTGAGCAGCAGCAGCGTGTCGGCCGGAAGGTAGTGGCCGAGGATCTGGGTGTCGCGGGTGGTCTTGCGCAGCTGCACCCCGACCGGCCCGTTCATCCGCAGCGATTCCTTCATCACCAGGTCCAGGCTCACCAGCCGGTCCAGGTCGTCGAAGGACGCGGCGGGAGTCGCGAGCGCCTGCGACTCGGCCCGCACCCGGTCCTGCCATTCGGGGTGCTTGCCCAGGTAGTAGCCCATGATGGCGATGGTGATCGTGCTGGTGTCGTGGGCCGCCATGAGGGCGAAGATCATGTGGTTGACGACGTCGTCGTCGCTGAATCCGGCGCCGTCCTCGGCGCGGGCCCGGCACAGCACGCTGAACAGGTCGGCACCGTCGCTGTCGCGCTTGCTGTCGATCCGGTCCCGGAAGTACCGCTCGAGGTAGCGTCGCCCGGCCACGCCGCGGGCCCAGCGGGTGCCGGGGACAGGGGCGCGCACCCAGGCCTGGGCCGCCCCCACCGCGGCGATGAAAGCCCGTTCCACCTCGCGGGATTCGGGGCCGAGTTCGGTCCCGACGAATACTTCCGCCGCAAGATCGAGCAACATCCGCTTGGCGGCGCGGTAGAGCAGAAACCGCGGGTCCGGCCGCCAGTCGGCGAGGTCGCGCGCGATGCCCGGGTTCATCAGGTCGAGGTAGTCGCGCAGGCGCGGCCGGGTGAACGCCTGCTGCATGATCCGCCGGTGGAACCGGTGCTCGTCCGCGTCGAGCAGCAGCAGGCCGCGGCGGAAGAACGGCCCGATGAAGAAGCCGTAGCCCTGCTCGCAGGACAGCGCCTTCTCGCGGTCGAGGTATACGGCCTCCAGCGCCTCGGGCCCGGTTATCCCGACCACGCGCTGGCCGACCATGCCGCTCCACTGCACCGGGCCGTACCGCTCCCAGCGCCGGCGCACGAATCCGAGCTGGTCGTACACCATGGGCGCGAAGCCGAGGAACGGAGGCCCGAACGTGCCCATGACGGGCCGCAGTCCGCTGTCCGGCGGCGGGTCCGCCAATGGCTTCTCGGCCGCGGGGTAGTGCTCGGTGAGGTGCGCGACGGTGCTCTTGACCCGCCTGGTGACCGGAAACCGCATCGGCCGTCCCTTCTCGCCCGGAGAGAGAGTCAGGTCCGAATTGTACGCCGTACAAGCGGACTTCCGTGCGGCTTCCGGCCCGCCGAGGTCAGATGTCTGCGCGTGTGATCCGGTCCAGCGCCATGGCGTTGGCCCTGCGCAGCCGCAGCGCGGTGAGGATCTCCATGATCCCGAGGCCGACGAGGATCCAGCCGATGACAATGGTGAGCACGCTGAGCGACCGGAACGGCGCGTCGATCATCACGATGCCTGCCGCGATGGTGACCAGGCCGAGGAACGCCTGCCAGCCGCGGGCGGGCATGCTCCGGTCGGAGATCGCCGCCACCACGTAGGCCATGCCCCGGAACAGCCATCCGATGCCGATCCACAGCGCCAAGAGCAGCACGGAATTCCATTCATTGCGGAAACAGAGCACCCCGAGCAGAACCGACAGCGCGCCGCTGACGAACGCCAGCACCCGCAGCGACGTGGAGACGTGCGTGCCGAACGCGGCGACGAGTTGCAATACGCCCGTGGTCAGCAAGTACAGCCCCAGCAGCACGCCGGCCACGATCAGCGTCTCGCGCGGCCAGACCAACATCAGCACGCCGAGCACGATCGAGAACACGCCCATCGCCGCGACGGCCTGCCACGCGCGGTGCGCCACCTCCACCAGCGCGCTGTCCCACGACGGGCCCGGCTCCGCCCCGGCGGGTTCGGTCCCGCGCGAGCTGACGCCGTTCGCGGCGATGACATAACGCTCCCCTGGTGCGGACAATCCCTGGTCATATCCGGTCATGCGCCGAGAGTAAGCCGACACCCGACCGGTCGCCACTTGTGAAAACCGCCGAGACTCCCCGGGCCGGTGTTAGCGTGACAACAGGTCGCGGACAGTCGCGGAGTCGGCTGCCCGAGGAGGGAGCACCCGCATGACGCCACCGACCGTCCGCCGGGCCACCTGCAATCTGTGCGAGGCGATCTGCGGAATCGAGGTGACCGGGACGGCCGCGTCGGTCGACCGGGTCAACGGCGACCCCGCCGATCCGCTGTCGCACGGCTACCTGTGCCCGAAGTCGGTGGCGCTCATCGACATCCACCACGACACCGACCGGCTGCGGACCCCCCTGCGCCGACGCGGGTCGGACTGGGAGCCGATCGGATGGGACGAGGCGATCGAGCTGGTTGCCCGCGAACTCGTGCGCATCCGCCGATCGCACGGCGCCGACGCGGTCGCGGCGTACTACGGCAATCCGGTGGTGCACAGCCTCGGCGCGATGACCCATGGCACGCTGTTCGGCTCGCTGCTGCGCACGGCGAACCGCTTCTCGGCCACCTCCTGCGACCAACTCCCGCACCAGGTGGTGTCGTATCTGCTCTACGGCCACCAGCTGGTGCTGCCGGAGCCGGATCTCGAACGCACCGCGCACCTGCTGGTGTTCGGGGCGAATCCGCTGGCATCCAACGGCAGTATGCTCACCGCACCCGGAATGGCCAAGCGGCTGCGGGCAATCCGGGAACGCGGCGGCCGGGTGGTGTTGTTCGATCCCCGCCGCACCGAAACCGCCGCCGCCGTCGACGAACACGTCTTCGTCCGCCCGGGCACCGACGCCGCGGTACTGCTCGGCATGCTCAACGTGGTGCTCGCCGAGAACCCCGAGCTGCCCGACTACCTCGACGGGGCGGCCGAAATGCAGGCGGCCATCGCGGAATTCACACCCGAGGCCGCGGCCCGGTTCAGCGGGGTCCCGGCCGAAACCATCGAGCGGCTGGCCCTGGAGTTCGCCGCGAGTCCCGCCGCCGCCTGCTACGGCCGGATCGGGGTTTCGACGCAGCGCTTCGGAACACTGTGCCACTGGGCGATCCAGCTGCTCAACCTGGTCACCGGCAACCTCGGCCGGGAGGGCGGCACGCTGGTGCCGGATCCGGCCGCCGACGTGCGGCGCACGATCGGCCCCGGCGGCCCGCTCGGCCGCAGGCGCAGCCGGGTGCGGGGACTGCCGTCCTTCGCGGGCGAGTTCCCGGCGGCCACCATGGCCGACGAGATCACGACGCCCGGCGCCGGGCAGGTGCGGGCGCTCGTCACCGTCAGCGGCAACCCCGTGTTGTCCACGCCCGGCGGCCACCGGCTCGACGCGGCGCTGGAGCAACTGGAATTTATGGTGGCGGTGGACTTCTACCTCAACGAGACCACGCGCCACGCCGATGTCATCCTGCCGCCGACGAGCGCGCTCGAACGCGACCACTACGACCTGGTCTTCCGGGCCTTCGCGGTACGCAACACCGCCAAGTTCACCCCGGCGCTGTTCCCGAAACAACCCGGCGCCAAGCACGATTGGGAGATCTTCC
>JABFVX010000468.1 GCA_013362555.1 Mycobacteriaceae bacterium | reverse complement strand
GACATCCCGCTGCTGGTGGAAAACGGCCTTGCACCGCTGTTCCATCTGGTGATCGTGGTGACCGCGGATTCCGAGACCCGGGTGCGCAGGCTCGTCGAGCACCGCGGCGTCACCGAAGCCGACGCCAGATCCAGAATCGCCGCTCAGGCCACCGACGACCAGCGCCGCGCGGTAGCAGACGTGCTGCTGGACAATTCCGGGGCACCCGGCGGGCTCGACGACCAGGTCCGCGCGCTCTACCGCGACCGGCTTGTCCCCTTCGAGCGCAACCTGCGGGAACACAAGCGCGTCGGCGCGCAATACCGCCTCGTGCCCGCCGACCCGACCTGGCCCGACCAGGCACGGCGCCTGACCGCCCGGCTGAAGGTGGTCTGCGCCGGCCGCGCCGTGCACATCGACCACATCGGCTCGACCGCCGTGCCCGGCCTGGACGCCAAGGACGTCATCGACATCCAGGTCATGGTGCCGGACCTCGACACCGCGGACGCCCTGGCCGAGCCGCTGGCCGACGCGGGCTTTCCGCCGGTCGCCCACGTGCGGGCCGACAACCCGAAGCCCGGGACCGACCCCGATGCGTGGGCGAAGCGCCTGCACGCCGGCGCCGACCCCGGCAGGCCCGCCACCGTCCACCTCCGCGCCGAAGGCTCTCCGGCCGCCCGCTTCGCGCTGGTGTTCCGGGACTGGCTGCGCGCCGACCCCGCGGCCCGCGCCGAGTATCTGCGCCTCAAACAGGACGCCGCGGCAGCCGCGGCCGGGCTCACCGGCCACCAGGCCGCCGTCGCCTACCTCAAAGTCAAAGAACCTTGGTTCGACTCCGCCTACCCCCGCGCCCTCGCCTGGTCAGCAGGCCGGGACTAGTCTCCGCGCAATCAGCTGAAGGATGCTGGTGGGGAGAGCGCACAATATCCGAGGAAAACCGGCGCAAGTGCGCATTTTCCGACGATAGTGTGCGGTCTCCCGAGTGACGACCGGGCGCTCTCGGGGCTCACGGGGCCTGATAGCGGAGTAGGGCGGGCACCGCCAGAGCGACCACGACCACTGCGGCGGCACAGGCCAGTCCACCGCTGACCCAGGCGACGCCCGCGCCCGTCACGCCCGCCATCGCGCCCGCGCGCAGGTCGCCGAGGCGGGGGCCGCCCGCGACGACGACCATGAACACGCCTTGCAGCCTGCCGCGCATCTCGTCGGGGGCGCAGGTCTGCAGCATGCTCTGGCGGAACACCGCCGACACCAGGTCAGCGGCGCCGCCGACGGCCAGCAGCGCGACCGCGAGCCACAGCGAATGCGCCAGGCCGGCCGCCGCCACCGCCAGGCCCCACACCACGATGGACACCACCAGGGCCACGCCTTGTCTGCGCACCCGCCCGATCCAGCCGGAGAACAATCCGCCGAGAACCGCGCCGATCGAGATGGCCGCGAACAGCCACCCGACCGCGCTCTCGCCGCCGAAGCGCGACTGCGCGAGCTCCGGGAACAGCGCCCGCGGCAACGCGACCGCCATGGCGATGATGTCCACCACGAACGACATCAGCAACACCGGCTGAGTGCGCAGGAACCGCAAGCCTTCCAGTACCGATCGCAGGCCGGGCGTGCCCTGCAGATCACCGAGCGGCGGGATCGCGGGCAGCCGCAGCGCGGCATAGAGCCCGACAGTGAACAGCACCGCGTCCACCAGGTAGCACGCCGAATAGCCGAATCGAGCCAGCAGCACGCCCGCGAGCAGCGGGCCGCCCAGCGAACCCACTTGGGCCACGGTGAAATTCAGCGTGTTCGCGGCAGCGACCTGTTCCGGGTCCAGCAGCCGGGGAATGATGGCGCCGCGCGTCGGGGACGACACCGCGAAGCCGATCGACTGCACCGCGGCCGCCGCCAGGATCAGCCCCACGCTGCGCAGTCCGAGCAGCGCCTGCGCCACCAGCAGCACAGTCGCCAGCCAGGTCACGGCAGAGGCCCACAGCAGCAGCGTGCGCCGGTCCATGTGGTCGGCGACCGCGCCGCCCCACAGCCCGAACACGATCAGCGGCACGAGGCTCACGATGCCGAGCACGCCGACCCACAGCGAAGAGCGGGTCAGCTCGTAGACCTGCACCGGAACCGCCACCGCGGTGACTTGGAACCCGACGAACGACACCCCCTGTCCCAGCCACATCCTGCGGTAGGGGCCGTGACGCAGCGGGGCGGTATCGATGGCGAGCCGCCGGAAGCGGCCCGCCGACGGCGCGGAGTCGGTGGCGGCAGACACGACCTGAATGACCTCGGCAGGATCGGAGCGGATCGGGTTATGACCGCACGATATTACCGAGCCCGCTGGCGGCCGCTTTTATCGGGCCCGGGGCGTGCGGTGCATCCTTCGCGAAATCGCTGCGGGCGTCGACCGGTCCGCCTTACCATGATTTCGCCGGACGTTCTTGGCACCGACATCATTTCGATCTGCATTCATTTGCGAAAGGATGAGGATCGTCATGTCCATCGACACGGATGCCGCCGCGGCCCGGAATGGGCAGCAGCGCAGTCTCAGCACCGCCGCCGCCCGAAATCTCGCTACCACCACCAAATCCGAACCCCAGATGCAGGGAATCAGCTCCCGCTGGCTCACGAAGATGCTGCCATGGGTGCAGGTCGGCGGTGGCGTGTACCGAGTCAACCGGCGCACGACGTACACGCTGGGAGACGGGCGGGTCGAGTTCGCGGTCGACGGCTCGCAAGCCCGCGTGATACCACAAGAATTGCGCGAAATCCCGCAGCTGCGGGATTTCGATGACGACCGGGTATTGGGTTCGTTGGCAAGCAGATTCGAACAACGACAGTACGGCCCGGGCGAGGTTGTCACCGAGGCCGGAAATCCGATGGATCAGATATTCCTCATAGTGCACGGCAAATTGCAGAAAATGGGCTCGGGTGATTACGGCGAGACTACTGTGCTCGGCTTGCTCGTCGACGGCGACTACCTCGGGAACGGCGCCCTCGCCGACCCTTCGGCGATGTGGCCGTGCACCGTCAAAACCGTGGCCACGACCACCGTGCTGGCTATGCCGCGGGCCGCACTGGAGACAGTCTTGGACGCGGCGCCCGCGCTGGTCGAGCATCTGCGGCGGGCCGCGCGCGGTCCGTCGAAGCCGCAGAACACCGCGGGCGAGGCCGACATCGACATCGCGTCGGGCCACAGCGGGGAGCCGGTGCTGGCGGGCACGTTCGTCGACTATGCCACGGCGCCAAGGGAGTACGAGCTGAGTTTGGCGCAGTCCGTGCTGCGGGTACACAGCAGGGTCGCGGACCTCTACAACCACCCGATGAACCAGACCGAACAACAGCTGCGCCTGACCATCGAAGCGCTGCGGGAACGCCAGGAACACGACCTGGTGAACAACCCGGAATACGGTCTGCTGCACAACGCCGACCTCAAGCAGCGCATCAGCACCCATTCCGGGCCGCCCACCCCGGACGACCTGGACGAGCTGCTGGCCATGCGCCGCTCCACCCGCATGCTGGTGGCCCACCCCAAGGCGATCGCGGCGTTGGGCCGCGAGTGCAGCAAACGCGGCCTCTACCCGGACCCGGTCGAGGTCGGGGGGCACCTGCTGCCCGCGTGGCGCGGAGTTCCGATCTTCCCCTGCGGCAAGATTCCGGTCAGCGCCAACTCCACCAGCTCGATCCTGGCGTTGCGCACCGGCGAACAGGAGCAGGGCGTCGTCGGCCTCAACGCCGCCGAACTCCCGGACGAATACGAGCCGGGCGTCAGCGTGCGCCATATGGGCATCGACGACCACGCCATCATCTCGTACCTGGTCAGCACATACTACTCGGTGGCCGTGCTGGTTCCGGACGCGCTGGGCGTGCTCGACGACGTGCTGGTGGCTCGGAGGGACCGATGATGGGCGACTCGCAGCCGTTCCAGCTGCCGGACTTCTACCAGCCGTACCCAGCCCGGCTCAATCCGCACCTCGAACACGCCCGGGCGCACACCAGAGCCTGGTCCGAGGCCATGGGCTTCTTCGAACCTGTTGCGGGGAAACAGGTCTGGGACGTCGAGCACCTCGAGCACGCGGACTACGGACTGCTCTGCGCGTATACCCACCCGGATTGCGACGCGGCCGAGCTCGACCTCATCACCGACTGGTACGTCTGGGTGTTCGTCTTCGACGACCACTTCCTCGAACTGTTCAAGAAGACCGGCGACACCGAAGGCGCCCGCCGGTACCTGTCCCGACTGCGGGACTTTCTGCCGCTGAGAGGCGGCCCGACGCCCGAGCCGACGAACCCGGTCGAACGCGGCCTGGCCGACCTGTGGCCGCGCACCGTGCCGTCGATGTCAGTCGACTGGCGTCGCCGCTTCATTGCGACATCGCTTGCGCTGCTCGAGGAATCGCGCTGGGAGCTGGCCAACATCACCGCGGGCCGGGTCGCCAACCCGATCGAGTACATCGAGATGCGCCGCAAGGTCGGCGGCGCGCCGTGGTCGGCGAACCTGGTCGAGCACGCCGTCGCAGCCGAAGTGCCGCCCGCGCTGGCCGATGCCCGGCCGCTGCGAGTGCTGCGCGACACGTTCGCCGACAGCGTGCATCTGCGCAACGACATCTTCTCCTACGCACGAGAAGTGGGCGAGGAAGGCGAGAATGCGAACGGAATCCTCGTGGCCGAGCGGTTCTTCGACTGGCCGACGCAGCGCGCCGCCGACCTGGTGAACGACGTGCTCACCTCGCGGCTACAACAGTTCGAGCACACGGCACTGACCGAATTGCCCCTGCTCTTCGCCGAATTCGGCATCGGGCCGGCCGAGCAGGCGGCGGTGTGGGCCTACGCCAAAGGATTGCAGGACTGGCAGTCCGGCGGACACGAGTGGCACCTGCAGTCCAGTCGCTATATGAACAACGGCGGCGCGGGCTCGCCGCACTCGCTGTCGGCGCTGCTCACGCCGAACGGCCTCGGAACCGGTAGCGTCCGGCTGCTGCCGACGCCCGGCGGTCTCGGGCTGCAACGTTTCCGCAGCGTCGTGCACGCCGGGTACGAGCAGGTCGGGCCGACCCCGCTGCCGGAGATCACGCTGCCGTTCCCGGTGCGGGTCAACTCCCGCGTCGGCGCGGCGCGGCGCAGCGTCATGGCCTGGGCGCGCGATATGGGCATGGTCGGCCCGGTGCGCGGTCCGGCGGGCGACCCGATCTGGACCGAGAAGGCGCTGGCCGAGTTCGATCTGGCGCTGTGCTCGGCAGCGACGGACAGCGACGCGGGCCAGGCCGAGCTGGAGCTGGCCGCGCACTGGGTCACGTGGGGAACATATCTCGACGACTACTACCCGGAGGTGCTGTATCCGAGCCGGAACCTCGCGGCCGCAAAGGCGCTGGGCGCCAGGCTGACCGCCTGCATGCCCGACCAGCCGGACGCCGCGGCGGCTGTCCGCCCGACTCCGCTCGAACGGGGGCTGGCCGACCTGTGGGCCCGCAGCGCCGCCCCGCTGGACCCCGGCGGGCGCACGCGCTTGCGGGACGCGGTGCTGGCCTTTGTCCAGGGCTGCGAATGGGAAATGAACAATCATCTGCTGCACCGCATTCCGGACCCGGTGGACTACCTCGAGATGCGGCGGCAGACCTTCGGCTCGGACATCACCTGGGTGCTCGCCCACCGTGCCTCGCACGGCGAGGTTCCCGCCGCGGTGCGCCGCTCGCAGACGTGGTCGAACCTGCACAACACTGCCATCGACGCGGCGTGCCTGTGCAACGACCTGTTCTCGCACCAGAAGGAAGTGCAGTTCGAGGGCGAGTTCCACAACGCGATCCGCGTCATTCAGCAGTTTCTCGGCATCGACCGCGACGACGCGGTGGGCGTGGTGCACGACTTGATGTCCGCCCGCATCGATCAGTTCCAGCGGGTGGTCGAGACCGAAATCCCGCTGCTCGTCACCGAATACGACTTGGATTCCGCCGCTCGGCAGGCACTCGCGCGACGGGTGTCGCGACTGCGGGACTGGATGGCCGGAATGCTGCACTGGCACCGCAACAGCGGCCGCTACCGGGAGGACCGCCTGCTCGAGCGCTATCGGACAACGCTGTTCGCGCACAGATTCCGCGGCACCGCGTAGCGGCGCCGCCCACGCAACGGAGGCTGCGATGATCCCCGCCATCCCGCGGCACGACCTCGACCGGACTGCGGGCGAGGCCCTGGCGCAAGCCCGGGTGATGTGCGACGCCGCACTGCACGCTGCCATCGACGACCTGCCGAAGCCGTTGCGGCACATGGCCGGATACCACTTCGGCTGGTGGGACGCTGACGGCGCGCCCGACCGGGCCGACGCGGGCAAGGCGCTGC
>JABFVX010000340.1 GCA_013362555.1 Mycobacteriaceae bacterium | reverse complement strand
CCATATCTGCTGCCCGGTGGCGTTCCCCGCGCAGCAGCGAACTACGCCGCGGCGATTCAGGGTGTCATGACTGGTTGCCGGCGTTGGACACGTCATGTGGCAATGTGCGCGAGCCGCCGGATCTCCGTGACGAACTGATCGAGCTGCCGCTCAGTGACAAAGTAGTGCGGCGACGCGCGGACCACCGAGTCCAGTCCGCGGGTGGTCATGTCAAGCAGTGTTGAGTGCCGGTGGCTGACGGTGACGGTGATCGCGTTCTTCCGGAGCTGGTCTCGGATCAGGTTCGGCGAGGTACCGGTGACGGTGAACGAGACGATCCCGGAGTGTTGAGTACCGAGGTCGTGCAGCACGACCGTGGGGATTTGGGATAGGGCCGCACGCAGATACTTCCCGCGGTCGGCCACCTCGGCAAAGGCGCGGTGGGCTCCGATGTCGAGGAGGTAACGGACGGCCGCGCCGAGTCCCAAGCGGGTCGCGACATTGTGCTCCCAGAATTCGAAGCGGGTTGCGTCCGACGCTATCCGGAACTCGCTCGGGCCGACCCACTTCGCGCTGTGCAAGTCCAGGCGCTGTGGCTCGAGAGCGGTAAGGATCTCTGGTCGGACATAGAGGAACCCGGTTCCGCGGGGGCCTCGCAGCCATTTTCGGCCGGTAGCCGACAGCGCGTCCACGTCGAGGCGGGCTACGTCGACAGGGAGCTGGCCGACTGATTGGCACGCATCGAGCAGGACAATTGCACCTGCGTTGCGGGCGATGCGGGTGGCTTCAGCCACCGGATTGATCAGGCCGCCGTTTGTGGGCGCGTGGACCAAGGAGACAAGTTTGACGCGCTCGTCCATCATCCCTGACATCGCCTCCACATCGATTTCCCCTGTCGGCGTGGCAGGTACGATATCGACTACCGCCCCGGTAGCGCGGGCGCGTTGGAGGGCCGCGATAGCGCAGGCAGCGTATTCGCTGCGAGAGATGAGCATTCGATCACCCGGAGCGAGGGGGACCGAATAGAAGAAGTCCGTCCAGGCGCGTGTTGCGCTGTCGCCCAGGGCGATCGATTCCGGCTGGGCGTTGATGAGAGTCGCGATGTCGGCCCTGACAGCGGCCAAGGCGTCGACGCGCTCCTCGGCGGCGCGGTAACCGCCCACTGCGGCTTCCCGACGCAGATGCCCCACCACCGCGTCGAGCACCGGCCGCGGTGGCAACGAGGACCCGGCGCTGTCGAGGAACACCTGGTCACGGCAGCCGGGTGTATCGGCGAGCACCGATTCGAAGTCGAACACGGGCACCAGCCTAGAGCGGCGCGCGGATTGATGCTGTCGGGAGATGAGGGCTGCCGTCATCCGCATGAACACCTCCAGCCATGTTGGAGGAACGTTCGGAGTGCGGCCCCTCCGGGCACCGCACGTGATCGCGCCCACAGAACTGTCGCCCGCCGAGAACCCTTGCTCCAGAAATAGCAGCGCTGAAATATGTTCCTGCTCAAGAGATTACGACCGCAATTGCCGTCCGCCGCAATCTTGCAGCCGCGGCCGTCTCGACTTGCTGGGACATGCCGCGATACGTCGACCATCGATTGTCTGCCGGTGCCTGAAATGTGTTATGCGCTAGCTACTGCAGGTTGACGTGGATGATCGACCGGCGGCTGAGACCCACTATTCCAAGCCGTCCACAGATCCCGGTCACGGGCATCGACCGGTTGTAGTTGTGCCAGCGTCAACGAGCGAGCGCTGTCAGCTGAGCTACCAATGGAGGGGTGTCGCTCAGTTCGCCGACCAGGTCGACAACGACGGCCGTCGGCTGGTGGTCCGCAACGGCTACCAGGCCGAGCGGGACGCCGTGACCGCAGCCGGTGCGGTCACGGTGAAGGCGCCGCGGGTCAACGACCGCGAGGTGGGCCCGGAAACCGGTGAGCGGCAGCGGTTCTTCTCGAAGATCCTTCCCGCCTGGGCACGCAAGTCGCCGCAGGTGAGCGAGGTACTGCCGTTGCTGTATCTGCACGGGCTGTCCAATGGCGACTTCGGGCCGCCGCTCGAGCAGTCCATGTCAAAGCGAGGCTGAAACAGGAGAGCCGCCGCCGCTGCATGGCCGCCCCGGTGCTTGCGGTCGGTGACGGCGCGCTCGGGTTCTGGAAAGCGCTACGGGATGTGATCCCGCAGACTCGGGAGCAGCCGTGCTGGTTCCACAAGCAGGCGAATATTACTGCCGCGCTACCGAAATCGGTGCATCCGGGTGCGATCGCGGCGATGTAGTACATCTACAACGCCGAGGACGTCGACAGGGCGTAGTAAAGACGTTCGACATCGATTACGGGAAGAAGGATCCGAAAGCGGTCGCCAAGGTCGTCGACGACCTCGACGTGTTGCTGGAGTACTTCAGGTACCCGGCCGAGCACTGGATCCACCTGAGAACCACGAATCCGATCGAATTCACCTTCGCCACAGTGAGATTGAGGCCAAGGCGACCAAAGGGCCCGGCTCCCGCTCGGCGGGGGGATCGCGATGGCCTACAAGTTGTAGAGTTGGCACCTCGGCTATCGGCGCGAGACCCGGATTCGGACTCGCGCCAGCAGCGGGCTTTACCGGACCGGACGGTAGGTTAGAACGGACACTCCGCCTGAAATCACGATGGTGTCGACGAGTTCAAGGTTTATTCGCTTGGCTCCGTCGTGGAGGAAGGTTCTGCCCTTCCCGAGCAAGACCGGGTGAACCAGGATTCGATACTCGTCGATGAGGTCGTGGTCCAAAAGGCTGTGCATAAGGTCGTGGCAGCCATACAGGACCAGATCCTGACCGGGCTGCTGTTTGAGCTTCACGACGCCGTCGGTGACATCGCCATCGATCAGGTGGGAGTTCTCCCAGTCCAGCTTCCCGCC
This sequence comes from Mycobacteriaceae bacterium, assembly GCA_013362555.1. Taxonomy (GTDB): domain Bacteria; phylum Actinomycetota; class Actinomycetes; order Mycobacteriales; family Mycobacteriaceae; genus JABFVX01. The sequence continues at coordinate 16,144 of JABFVX010000340.1, read as the reverse complement.
TGAAGTCGAGGCGACATACTTGGCCATGCTGTTCATCCTGTCGATGTAGGGGAACTGGCCCGACAGCGACGGCCACACGGCCGCGAAAATCTCATATGTCTTGCGGCCCAGGAGCAGGCCATCGCTGTTGGCCAGCAGATTGGTGTGATACTCAACCGCCCCGATGTCGTTGTACGGAAGCGCCCAATCCCGGATGTCGTCGACCCGCCCGTCCAGGGACGCATAGGTCGAAACGATCAATTTCCTCATTTTTGGCCTCTTCTCTTGCATGTGGCTGCGTTGCGCCGCCATCTGTCGACGGCCGAATCGCCAGAGCCGTCGTTAAGGCAGTCGCCGCGGCACCGGGAAATTGTGCGCCCTTGGACCGCACAGTTCGCGCCGCCGTGGGCGTCCATACAGGATTGAGGCGCGATAGGGCGCAGGAATAGAGAGGTGGCGCGAGCATGGAGTTGGTGAGAGCCGACCTGATCTCGAGGGCGCGGGCAGGAGACGGCGAGGCGTTCCAGGCGCTGACCGAGCCGCACCGCCGAGAACTACAGGTGCACTGCTACCGGATGCTCGGTTCGTTACAGGACGCCGAGGACGCCCTGCAGGACACTATGTTGGCCGCCTGGCAGGGTCTCGGTGGGTTCGAAGGGCGCGCCTCGATCCGCACCTGGCTCTACCGGATTGCCACCAACCGGTGCCTCAGCACGCTTCGCTCGGCCAGCCGACGACCCGCCAAGGAGTGGGACAGTTCCAAATTCGAGCTGCCCGATCCGACTCGACTCGGCGAAGTCGTCTGGCTCGAGCCCTTACCCGACACCCTTCTCGAAGGGGCCATCGATGTGCCGCTCGGCCCCGAGGCCCGGTACGAGCAGGTCGAATCCATCTCCCTGGCCTTCGTGACGGCTCTTCAGGTCCTGCCGCCTCGACAGCTCGCCGTACTGATCTTGCGCGACGTCCTCGGATTCCGGGCAAATGAAGTCGCCGAGATGCTTGATTCGACCATCGGATCGGTCACCAGCGCCCTCAACCGTGCCAGGGTCAGCCTGCAACGCCGACAGTCGATCGCCGGGCATCAGCCGCCTCCCACCCCCGACTCACCGGCCGAGGCCGCTATCGTGGCGAAGTTCGTCCACGCCTACGAGTCCGGGGATGTCGAAGCACTGGTAACCCTGCTGACCGACGATGCCTTCAGCTCAATGCCACCGATTCCCCTCGAATACCATGGCCGCGATGCCGTGGCTGGCTTGTGCGCAGCCATCTTCGACGCCGGCCCGGGATTCGACCTCGTCCCTACGCGAGCCAACGGCCAGCCGGCGTTCGGGGCCTACCTGCGCGCCGCCAACGGCATCCGCCACGGCACCGGCCTGCTCCTGCTCACCCTCTCCGGCGACCGGATCTGCGGCATCTCCCGCTTCGACAACGACGTGCTTCCATGGTTCGGGTTGCCGCGATCGCTCCCCAGTCGATAGACACATGCCGAGTGCGCTCATGAACTCCGCCCATATCCAGATGTCTCATCAGACCTTTGGATTCCGGGAGACATCACCGATGAGGCAGACACCTCCATTCACAAGTCTCGACACTACCTCCGATCCCTGCCGCTACCGAGCGCGGGATCCTCATGCTGTCAGCGGTCCGGCGATGACCGCAACAGCATCTGTACTGAGGCGATCAGGTCGTCGGCCAGCCAATGCGGCAGTTCGACGCCGGCGTAGCGGCGGATCGCGGCGTAGGGCAGGTCCACGACAGCGCGGGTCACGGCGTCGACCGCCCGGGCGTCCGAGTTGCCGTAGACGCGTCGGGCGATCTCGTGCAGTTCCGCGACGAGCGGAGCGTTCATGGCGTCGAGGCGGGCGTGGAGGTCCTCGCCGGGGTCGGCGTCCAGCAGGTCGTCCCGCCGCACCACCAGCAGCAGTCGGGCGTCGTCGGGGTGGTGGCGGCCGAACTCGACCGAGCTTGCGACAATTGCCGCGGCTCGCGCCACCGGATCCTGATGAACTGCGACGTTGCTCATGGCGAGCGTCTGGAATCGTTCGAGGGCCCGCAGCCAGGCCGCGGTGAGCAGTCCATCCCGGTTGCCGAAGCGATGATACAGCGTGCCGACCGGCGCCCCGCTGGCCTTCGCGATCGCGGACACCGATGCCGCACGCGGCCCGTCGTTCAGCACGATGGTGCGAGCAGCGTCGAGTATCACATCGGTCGGATGTTTTGTTGGCGGTGCCATAAGTATTCTAGTACGATCCTTCCATATGGAACGCTTACCCTATATTGATGAGCATGGCATACGCATCGCGGCGAGCGCCGTCGACACATGGAAAGCGCTGATCGAGACCGTGTCACGAACCGTAACCGATCCGCCTGCGGTCGCGGCCCGGGCATTCCGACTGGATCCAACCCGGAAGTCGGGCGACTGGGCCACGGTGGGCCTCGATCACGCCGTGGCTGGGTTTCGGGTGTTGGAAGAGCAGCCCGGCCGCAGGCTTGCCCTCGGCGGCGCACATCGCTTCTCGCGGTATCAACTGATCTTCGAGATCGACGAGACGGCGTCGGGTACCGTCGATGTCCGAGCCCAGACCCGGGCCGATTTTCCGGGCATCGCCGGACGGATCTACCGAGCCCTCGTAATCGGCACACGTGGGCACCGGCTGGTCGTGAATCGACTGCTCGGAGCCGTCAAACAGCGTGCAGAACGGTATTCCCGGCAGGTCGGTCCGACATGATCACGGGTACGAACTGGGGCGCGACGGAGTCCGAACGGATGCTGCCGCTCGACTGCGACTCGCTGCTCCCGAAGGCTAACGGCGTTGCGCACCGGGCTGTCTCGATCGCCACGCCGCCGAGCACCGTGTTCCCGTGGCTGTGCCAACTGCGCGTTGCGCCCTACAGCTACGACTTGCTGGACAACTTTGGTAAGCGCAGCCCTCGGGTACTGATCCCGGGGATGGTGAACCTCGAAGTAGGCCAACGATTCATGGTCTTGTTCAGCCTGAGTTCGTTCGTCGTCGACCGACACATCACGCTGCGCTCAGAACGCGTCGCGGTCACCTATGCCCTGCTACCCACCGAAACGGGCAGCAGGTTGGTGGTCCGCGTCCGCGCCGTGATCCCCGCTGCAGGCCTGCTCACGGCCCCGCTCGCCCTCGGCGATCTGTTCATGATGCGCAAACAGCTGCACACCCTCAAATCGCTTGCAGAGCGGACCGGTTCGCATGACGCCTAGGTGACCATCAGGAATCCTCAGGCGCCACGGGGCCGAGCTGCTGGGCAGCGGTTATCGCTTCGCCGCAGGTGTGACACCGGCACGCCACGGCCGCCTCCCGGATCGGCCCAGTCGGTGACTCGAAGCGCCGGCGAGCCAACTGCCTGGGGCGATGTGGCTCAGCGCGCCGCATTGCCGTGAAAAGGATTCAGGCTGAGTCTATGTCGATCGGTTCGGTGGCCGCGTGGCTACACTGCGCAAGCGTGGACTCGCCTTTGCCGCTGATCGATATCTCTCGTTTCCGCAGTTCGGCGGGGGATCGGTCGGCCTTTCTCGATGAGCTACATCATGCCGCTCACGACATCGGCTTCTTTTATGTTGTGGGCCACGGCGTGCCCGATACCGTGACCGAGGGCATCTTCGACGCGGCTCACCGGTTCTTCGCATTGCCGGTCGAGCAGCGGCTCGAGATCGAGAACATCCATTCGCCGCAGTTCCGCGGCTACACGGCCATCGGCCACGAACACACGGCAGGTGCCGCGGATCGTCGCGAGCAGATCGACATCGGTCCGGAGCGCACAGCGGTCGTGCCCGCGCCCGACGACCCGCCTTGGGTGCGCCTGATCGGTCCGAACCAGTGGCCGCAGGCGCTGCCGGAGCTGCGCGCCGCCACCCTGGCGTGGCAAGCCGAGGCCTTGCGCGTGAGCCTGGAGGTGCTGCGGGCCCTTGCGGTCGTCCTCGGCCAACCGGAAAGCTACTTCGACACGTGGTTCGACGACGAGGCGTCGACGCACGTCAAGATCATTCACTATCCGGGCCGAGCCTCCGGTCCGCCGGATTCGGCGGCAAAATCCGAGCAAGGGGTCGGTGCACACAAGGACTACGGCTATCTGGCTCTGCTGCAACAAGATACGGTCGGCGGCCTCCAAGTGCTCGGCGCGGACGGTTGGGTCGACGTCATTCCGGTACCCGGCAGCTTCGTCTGCAATATCGGCGAAATGCTCGAGATCGCCTCCGGCGGCTATCTGATCGCCACCAAACACCGGGTGCTCAGTCCGCCATCGGGACGGGACCGATATTCGGTGCCGTTCTTCCTCGGGCCACGCCTCGACGCTGTGGTTGAGCCGCTGGCACTGCCGCCGGAGTTAGCCGCTCGGGCGCGTGGTGTCAGTGCGGAGGCGGACAATCCGTTGTTGGCACAGTACGGCGAGAACGCGCTGCTGGGCTGGCTGCGTTCGCATCCCGAGGTCGCACAACGATGGTGGGCTGACGTGCTCCCGGATCAGCGCCGACCGAACTAGGGTCAATGACCGGCTTCACAGCAGCTCTCTGGTCCGGGAAGGTGTCCGAGCAAGAGCGTCGGCTGCGGCGTGAGTTGGGCTACCCGGCTTTGACCGCGATCGGGTTTTCCAACATCGTCGGCTCGGGTTGGTTGTTTGCCGCGATGTACGCGGCGCAGGCAGCCGGACCTGCGGCTCTGCTGTCGTGGGTGGGCGCAGGCTTGCTGTGCGCGCTGGTAGCGCTGGTGATGGTGGAGTTGGGGGCGACCCGTCCGGAAGGTGGTGGGACCGTGCGCTGGCCGCTGTTGGCCAGTGGACGGTTGGTGGGGACGGTGATCGGTTGGTCGGCGCTGCTCTCGGTGGGCGGAACTGCGGCGGAGATCAGCGCCATTCTGCGATATACAGCCCACTATCTGCCCTGGCTGTATCACGGCAGGCAGCTGACCGTGGCCGGGTTCGGCTTTGCTGCGGCGTTCAGTGTCCTGCTGACGGTGTTGAATTGGTTTGGTGTCGCGGTGTTCGCACGGCTGAACTCGGCCATAACAGTATTGAAGATCGCGATCCCGCTGATTACCTGTGCCGCGCTGTGGGTCTCGGGATTTCACCCCGGGCGACTGGTCGATCACGGCGGGTTCGCGCCGTACGGATACGCGGCGTGTCTGAGTGCCCTGGCCGGCAGCGGTATCGTGTATTCCGTCAACGGCTTTCAAGCACCACTGGACTTCTCGGGTGAAGCTCGCAACCCGCGCCGGACAGTCCCGATCGCCGTGCTGAGCGGAATAGCTCTGGCTCTGGTGATGTATCTCGCGCTGCAGGCGACGTTCCTTTTCACCGTGCCCGACAACCTACTCGGGCGAGGTTGGCGCGGTGTCGATTTCGAATCGCCGTTCGGCCAGCTCGCATTGATACTCAACCTGCACTGGTTGGCCGGTGTGCTGTACGCCGACGCTGTGTTGTCCCCCGGTGGATCCGCCTATGTCGGGGTGGCTTTGAATGCCCGCCACACCTATGCGCTGGCGAAGAACGGCCTACTGCCACGGGCGCTGATGCGAATCAATCCACGACAGGGCATCCCACAGCGGGCACTGCTGCTGAACCTCGCCGTAATCCTCGTGTTTCTCCTGCCATTCGGCGGCTGGCAGGACATCGTCAGCGTCATGGGCGACCTCTATCTGCTCAGCTACGCGGCATCGGCCGTCGCTGCCGCGATACTGACCGAGGGACCATCGGACCGGGCCGTCGTACCCGGGTTACGTTGGATAGCTCCGGTGAGCTTCGTGGTATCGAGTGAGTTCGTCTACTGGTCCGGCTGGCACGACCTGCGGATCGCCCTGCCGCTGGTGCTTGTCGGACTACTCTTGTCCCTCGGTCTGACCCGCGAGGCCTCCCGACGCGAACTACGCGATCACTTCCTCGAAGGCGCCTGGATCGTGGTCTACCTCCTCATGCTGCTGCTGTTGTCGTGGTTGGGCAGCTTCGACGGCAACCACATGCTCGCCGGTCCCTATGACTCGGTGGCTGTGGGCGTGGCCGCTCTTGCCATCTTCATCTGCGCCCGGACCGCTGGACGCGCAACGGCCGCGGCGGCAGAGCCGCCCAACTCGCGTTGGTCGTTGGCCACTGATGGGCCAACGACAAATCGATCGTGAAGGTGACGATGCCAGCGCTATCGACATCATCGCCCCAAATCCGGGTGTGCCGCAGCCCGGGAACTCCGGCCGGACCCGCGCGCAACTGATCGTAAGAGCCTGCTCGTGGCCGGTGAGCGCGGTTGAGTCCAGGGCGGGGCCGGTGGAACGCATCAATGACGACGACCGGAGTTCATCGCCAACTGCCGCACAACCTCGACCATGCGGTCGATTTCCGCGCAGGTGTTGTAGAACGCGAACGAGGGTCGAACCGTCGCCTCCACGCCGAAGCGACGCAGGATCGGCTGTGCGCAGTGGTGCCCGGCCCGCACGGCGATTCCCTTTTCGTTGAGGGCACGGCCCACCGCCTCGGGCTGGTGCCCGTCGAGCACGAACGAAAGGACACTCGTTTTGTGCCCAGCGGTTCCGATGAGTCGCAGCCCCGGTATCTCACCCATCCTTGCTGTGGCGTAGTCGAGCAGGAAATGTTCGTATGCGGCGATGTTTTCCACACCGAGCGTTTCGATGTACTCGATGGCGGCGGCCAGGCCGACGGCGTCGGCGATGTTGCCGGTGCCCGCCTCGAACCGAGCGGGCGGCGGCTGGTAGGTCGCCCGTTCGAGGGTGACGTCGGAGATCATGTTGCCGCCGCCGTGCCATGGTGGCAGATCCCGCAGCACCTCAGCCGCGCCATATATCGCGCCAATCCCGGTGGGACCGAAGAGTTTGTGCCCGGAAAATGTGAAGAAATGCGCGTCGAGCGCCGCGACGTCGATCGGGATGTGCGGCGCGGATTGCGCGCCATCGATCAACACAACCGCGCCCGCCCGCTTGGCTTGTTCGACGACGGCCGCCACGGGCGTGATCGTGCCGAGGGCGTTCGAGACATGCGTGACCGCCACCAGCTTCGTCCTGTCCGACAGCAATGCGCCGAACTGGTCCATTCGCAGTTGTCCGGAGTCGTCGACCGGGATCGTTCGGATCACCGCGCCGGTTTCGGCCGCGAGCATCTGCCACGGGACGATATTCGCGTGGTGCTCCAGATGTGAGATGACGATCTCATCGCCCGCGCCGATGTGCTTGCGGCCCCAGGTCTGGGCAACGAAGTTGATGCCCTCCGTGGCTCCGCGGACGAACACGATCTGCTCCGGCGTCGGCGCGCCGATGAAACGAGCCACGGCGGCGCGGGCGTTCTCGTAGGCATCGGTCGCGCGCGCCGCGAGTTCGTGTGCGCCGCGATGGATGTTCGAATTCTCGTGCTGGTAGAAGGCGCTGATCCGGTCGATCACCGCGAGCGGCTTCTGGGTAGTGGCCGCGTTGTCGAACCAGGCCAATGGATATCCGTTGATCCGTTCCCGCAAAATGGGGAAATCAGCCCGGATCGCGTGCACGTCGAAGTCTCGAGAGGGGAGGGCGGCCCCTCGGTCCGGTGGCGGCGCTTCCGCCTCGTCGAGGAAATAGAACCGAGGCGTTGTGGTCGGCTCGGCGGCCGAAGGCTGTGACGCTGAGGAAACCGGCGTCCGGAATGCGGTCAGCGCACCCCACGGGTCGGTGTCGCCAAGGTCGCGCGGGATGTCCTCCGGATCGAATTCCGTTGGAGCGGATGGTACCTCCGGAAAATCACTGGAGATGCCGGTAAAGAACTCCGCCGCCATGCGATTGACTGTGGGCTCGTCGGGCAGCCAGGACGGAAGGGTTGATTCCCCACCCGGCCCGACGCTGCCGTCACTTCCGGTACTGGGGTGCATAGTCATGGAATTTCGTCACGTCGACGTTGTCGAGCACGGCCGTCGCGTCGGTGGACAGGATCGCCAACGAGCAGTACAGCGAAACGAGATAAGACGCGATGGCGCTGCGGTTGATGCCCATGAACTTCACCGACAGCCCTGGACTGCGTTCCCCGGCAAGCCCGCTTTGGTACAGGCCGACCGCTCCACGCCGTGATTCACCGGTCCGCACCAGCAGAAACTTTGTCTTGCCCTTATCCAGCGGGACCTTGTCCGACGGCACGATCGGAATGCCGCGCCAGGTGATGAACTGGGAGCCGAACATGCTCACCGTGGCGGGCGGCACACCGCGCCTGGTGCATTCCCGGCCGAAGGCCGCGATGCCCTCGGGGTGGGTGAGGAAGAATCCCGGCTCCTTCCAGCATTTCACGATCAGATTGTCCAGATCGTCCGGAGCGGGCGGGCCCGCGATCGTCGATATCTTCTGTTGGTCGGCGGTGCTCGCGAGCAACCCGTATTCGGGGCTGTTGATCAGCTCGCCTTCCTGGTGCTCCTTGATGGCCTCGATGGTCAACCGCAGCTGTTCGGCGATCTGATCGTGTGGACTGGAGTACAGGTCCGACACCCTGGTGTGCACGTCCAGAATCGTGTGCACCGCCTTGAGCCTGAGTTCGCGAGGCTCGTTCTCGTAATCGACGAAGGTGTCCGGCAGCGGCGACTCGTCGAAATTGTCGCATTGGATATCGACCGATTCCGGGTGCGACACCTTGTTGATCCGGTAGATACCGGCTTCCACCGGAACCCAGTTCAACAGATGGACCAACCACCTCGGAGTGATCGAATCCATTTGTGGAACGGTTTTGGTGGAATTGGCGAGTTTGCGGGCGGCCTCGTCACCAAGTGCCATCGGCTGTCTTGCGGCGCGCGTCATCCACTCTCCTCGACGAGATCGGATACAGAATTTCGGAACGACATATGGAAATTCCGGTAACGCAAGGCGGCACGGGCTACACAGCGCCGCCGACCCGAAAAGGCTAACACGCCGCCACTCGACGCGCGCCAAGTGAAAACCGCATACCTCACCGTGCGCAGTCCTTCCGAGCATCCTGGCTACGGGCGTCGTCCGGTTGTGGCTATTCCCAGCGTCAATGAGCGAGCGCTGCCAGCTGAGTTACCACGTCGAACAGAGGCCGGCGGGTGTCGATCTCCACCGTGGCGGCCAGCGCACCGTGCCACCGATGAACAGCGGTTCGCCCGAACGCTCATGCTCTACAAGCAGCATGTCGATGCGGTCTTCTCGCCACTGGCGTTCGCCCTCGCTGCCAGTGGCATCCCCACGTCCCGAAGGTTACCGTCAATTAGCTGCAGGACATGCACCGCACGATTTCCCCATAAGTCGGAGATAGTAAGGAGCTACTGCGATGGCGGGCACTTCGGAACTGATCAAGGGTCTGGTCGGAGGCATGTTCACCCGTCCGGTCCGGGTGCCGATCCTGCATACGCCGGACGAGTACGGGATGGAGTATGAGAACCTCACGTTCCCGTCTCTGGACGGCACCCCGCTGGAGGCGTGGTGGATACCCGCTCCTGGCTCGGACAAGCTGATCGTCGCCAACCATCCGTTGCCCATGAGCCGCTATGGCTTCCCCTCGCATCTGGACCCGTGGAAGCAGATGGTCCCCGGCGGCAACGACTTCGAAGTCAACTTCCTGCCGGAGTACAAGAATCTGCACGACGCCGGATACAACATCTTGACCTACGATGCGCGCAACCACGGCCAGAGCGGTACAGCCAACGGCGGAATCTTCACCTGGGGCCAGTTCGAGTCCCGCGACGTGGCCGGTTCTCTGAAATACGTCAAGTCCCGGCCGGACCTGGCCGCCATGAAGCTGGGCCTGCTCAGCCGGTGCATGGGCGGAAACGCCACCTATGTCGCGATGACCAGACACCCTGAACTGTTCACCGACGTACGATGCATGGTCAACCCGCAACCGGTCTCGCTGCGCGTCATGGCAGGCCAAGCTCTCGCGAATATGGGAATGGCCGATCAGGTCGACGCTCTGGACCGGGAGTTCAAACTGATCACCAGCCTCACCTTCGACCAGGTGTCACCGATCGAGTACGCCAAGAACTGCCATGTGCCCACCTTCATCATCCAGGTCCGCGACGACGTGCTGACTCGATCCGAAGACGTGCAGCAGATCTTCGACGCCATCCCTGCAGGCGACAAGAAGCTGTTCTGGATCGAAGACAGCACCCGCCGCTGGGACGGCTACACCTACTTCCCCGAACACCCCGAGCAGGAGATCGAATGGTTCGACAAACACATGAACTGAGCCCAGGGCCGATGGGCAGCGGTTCGCTCTCGGCTACCCTTTCCTTGCCGTCGTAGCAGACCTTCCGCGAGTGCTCCGAGGCCTCACTCGCTGGCTATAACGGCAGGTAGAGGGCCGCTGACCGTTCTATCGGGTCCCGCCGGTGTTCCCGACTGTGCAGATAGCATGAATTGACAGTGGCTATATCGTGGTGTGTCGGCGTCTCGGGGATGGGTCATGGTTCAGCTTCCGGCAGGTTTTGTTGATGTGGTCGAGCCGGTGCTCGGGCCGTATCCGAACGGGGATTCGCACGGCCTCCGCCAGAGCCGGGACCAGTGGACACTTACCGCCGATTCGTGCGGTGCGGCCGCGAATCGGTGCGTGGCGTTGGGGCAGACGGTGTCGGCGCAGTGGGCCGGCGCGACCGCGGGCGGTCTGCGGCAGCAGCTCGACGACCGCGCGGCAGAGTTCACCGGACAGCGCAATTACTGCCTGAGCATGGCGCAGCAATGCGACTACATGGCCGACAGCACCGACGTGGGCCAACTCACCTGGATCGGCATCGGCGGGGTCATGGTGACGCAATTGGCCGCCGACGCGATCCTGATCTTCGCAGGCGGCACGGGCGTCGCCAAGGCCGCCGTGGAACGGGCGGTGTGGCGCGCCCAGTGGCGCGCCATCCTTCGGAGAATCGTCGAATTCATTGCCACCAACGGCATTTCGGCGTCCGCAAAGCGCAGCACGATGCTGTTGATTTCGACGGGTGTAGGAGCGGGCATCGGCGCTGCAATTCCGCTCGGGGCACAGCTGGTGTTGATGGGCCGGGGCGAGTTGGACCGCGTCGATTGGAACCCGGTGCTCGTCTCGGCCGCCGCCGGTGCGGGCGGTGGCCTATTCGGTGGGTATACCGCGACGAAGGTCGCCGCCCCGGTCGGCAGGCTGGTTGCGAAGGTGGGACCGCACCGCCCCGCCATCGCCCGGTTCGGCGCGGTTGCAGGCGGGCGAGTGTTGCTCGGTACCGCCACCGGGGCAATGGGCGGCATCGGCGGGGTGGTCGCCTCCGCGTTTGCCACCGTCCCGCTCTACGGTTCGCTGCCGACCTGGGACGAGTTCTCGACCGGTGTGCTCACCGGCATCGTCGGCGAGATCATCGGCGGCGCTGGTCAAGCCTTGCACGCAGCCACCCGTGGCCACGCGCCGCTCCCGTCGGACGGCGGAGCGGCAGTGCGCCCGGACACGCTGCCGCACAACGATCGGCTCCTTGCGATCGCTGACAACTTGACGACCGAATTACGGTCGCTGGGGGTGGAGGTGGTACCTGCGGGCGCGCTGGTGGCCAACCGGTATCGGGATGTTCCGCGGCTCACCGCGGACATCGACTTCCTGGTCCTGCGCGGTGATCTCGAGCGAGCCCGAGAACTCCCCGGATTCACCCTGCACGAAGACATGGACACGCTGGAGCTGGGTGGCAGGCTGGTCAGCAAGGACGTCGCCGTGGACTTCCTCCGGTTCGACGATTCGCCCATATGGGAGTCGGTTATCACCCGCGCCGCCGAACACGGGGCGATGACGATGGAAGACCTGGTCGTTCGGAAGCTGGACGGTCTCGACGAAGCGGGCAAGGCGGTGCACCTGGGCGACATCGAATCGATCCTGCGCAATAACCCGGACGTCGACCTGGCCTACGTCGGACATTGGGCCGAGCAATTGGGTTTGTCCAGATATTGGGATGAAGCGCAGTGGTTCGTCGGCCTGCCCGATGGCACTCCGGCACCGTACCGCGAAACGACGCCGCTGTTGGTCCGGGCCGCCGAACCGGCCGGGGTCGCCACTGTCGAGCAGTTGGTTCGCAGCGCGATGCGAGACTGGCCGGATCAAACCCGAGTCGAGACCGCGGTTCGGCTGACGACCGACATGGTGCGCACTGCATTCGGCGGCGAGAACGGTGCCGCCCGATTCGTCGTCGGCGCCGCTGCCGAACCCGGATCGCGCACGGTGCGATTCAAGGCACGGAACGTCGTGGCTACCGACCCGGTGCACCAACGGGAAATCCTGAACTTCAAGAAATCCTCGGCGGCCCTCGCCGACGCGGCCGGGCTCGAACTGGCGGGGAGGTACATATGGTTCGAATTCGCCACGCCCGGAAAGCCTTCCGCTGCCCCCGGCGTCGAATTGAAGGCTACGCCGGAGTTGTCGGTCGGCAAGGGAGAGCAACCCGCTGCGCAGCGGAATTCGGATCCGCAGGTGTGGACCAACTCGCTGGGCATGACACGATACGAAAACCATTACGGCACTACCGGCGACCACGCCGGGGTGAGCGGGTTCGTCCGACCGGACGGCAGCCTCATCTGCCGGATCACCAGCACTTCGGAAACCCCGTCGGGGCGAGCGATGTTCAACCACATGATGGACGCGGTGGGCGACCGCGTCACGGCGATCCTGGGTACCTGGCAACCGACAACGGGCACCGCCAACCTGGACATCTTCAACGCCGAAATCCGTGCGGGCCGGACGGCGGCAGAGGCCGCCCGGCGGACGTTCACCGGAAAAATGGCCGCCGAGCACGGTTTCGACGACGTCGTCGTACTGGCCACCGAGGGCGAACCCGGCTCGTACACCAAGGTCGAACTGCGATTCGGTAAGGCGACCCACACAGATTCCTAGCTACCGCCACTGCCTGCTCGGCCACCGACACCTACATCAAGGGTCGACCTCCCGGCGGTCGCCATTGTCCTGGCCGCGACCATGACGAGCGGCTACGGCTTGCGGAAGCCGTTCCGTTGCTGGTGGTCATCCGGCGAGGTAGGCGGCTGTCGCCGCGTCCGCGGGGAGGAACGTCTCCAATGCCAGTTCGGACACTGTGACGTCCATCGGGGTGTTGAAGGTGGCGATGACGGACACGAACGCGAGGGTTCGGCCGTCGTGTTCCAGGAGCAGCGGCAGCGCAGGCGATGCGGTGAGGTCGGCCGACTCGTCGCCGCAGTCGTCCGGCGGCGGATATGCCGCGACCTCGTCGTAGAGTGCGCGCAACGGCGCTGACCGGGTGAGTGCGAGCTGGCGCTGCATCTGGTGTAACAGGTGGCTGCGCCACTGGCCATAGTTGCGGATGCGCGAGGCCATCCCGTGCGGGTGCAACGTCAGCCGCATCGCGTTCGGCCGTTCCATCAGATCGTGTGCGACACCCGAAAGCAGCAGTTGCACACCGCGGTTGGCGACCACCACATCGTAGGTGCCGTTCACGACCAGCGCCGGAAACGGCTCGTGCGCAGTCACCAGGCGTTCGAGGCCGCCGCGGACCTCGTGCAGAGGTGCGTCGGCGAGCGAGCGCTCGGGGAACTGCGGAGCGTATCCCGCCGCGACCAGCAGGGCGTTACGGTCGCGCACCGGCACCTCCAGGTGGTCGGCCAGCCGCAGCACCATGTCCCGGCTCGGCCGCGAGCGGCCGGTCTCGACGAAGCTGATGTGACGTGCCGAGGAGTCGGCCGCCAGCGCAAGATCGAGCTGGCTCAACCGTCGGCGGTTGCGCCACTCGCGAAGCAGCGGGCCGACTCCCGGCAAGGCAACGGTCATGTGGCGACCGTAGCGGGCGAAGCCGGTCACGCTCGCACCCGGTTCACGAGGGCACCCGGTCGAGGAAGCCGAGCACGGTGCGAATGCGGCCGTCTCCGTCCACGGTGATCACATCGGAACCGGCCACCGGCGCACTGCCGTCCGGTGCGACCAGTTCCCAGCTGAACCGTGCTGTTTCGTGATGGCCGTCCACCTCACCGGACACACGGAACACGAACCCGGGGAACTGCTCGTGCACGCCGCTGATGGCCGCGGCCAGCTCCCCGTGACCGCGAACGTCGGTCAGTGGGTCGGTGTAGCTGCCGTCCTCGGTCCACGCTGCGGCGACCGCGACCGCAAGCTCAGTGCCGGTCGCGTTCCATGCCGTGAAGTAGCGCTGCACGGCGTCGTCGTAGATGGTCATCGGATTCTCCTTTGTGGGGTGGCCATCGGAACGTCACCAACCCTGCCGGGTGTCGCGACGCTGCGCGATTACCGCGGAGGTAATGGAAATGTGTGCAGACCCTGCCGTTACTCCAGAGGTAATCGTGTCCGTTACGAGTTCGCCGCACCATCGAGGCATGACAACGCCGACCCGCCCTGTTCGAGCCAACCGCCTGCTGCGCCTTGTGATGCGCTCGGACCAGCTGGGCTCGTGCCTGTTCATCCCCATCGTCCTTGCCGTGCCCGTTGCGCTGGCGCTCGGTGACCCGCACGGCGTGGCGCGCCTGATCATTCTGGGCGGACTGTCGCTCTACGGCCTGTGGCTCGGAATCCTCGGCATCCTGATGGCAGTTGGACTGTCGCGAACGATGCTCCGCAACGAGCACCTCACCGACGCCGAGTGCGCGGAGATCATGCTCTACCGCCCACGGTGAGCTGGTTCGTTCCAGCGGTTCTGATTCGCCAGTTCCGTGGCGACCGCTGCGGCGACATCGATGGCCCGAGCCGCGAGAGGGGACAGGGCGCGCCCGGTCGGCCAATACAGCCGCCACGTCGTTGCGGGTGACGGTCGCAGCTGGTGAATGGTGAGCCGGTCGTCGGACCAGGCGTCGGATCCGTGCAGGGCCAGCTGAGGCAGCACCGCCGAACCGATCCCGGCCCGGACCATGGACACGATCGTTTCGTGGCCGCCGGTCCGGAACACGATTCGTGGCCGTGCACCGTGGCGGGCGAGTTCGCGTTCCAGCCAGGTCTGGTGGTACGTGGCGGGCCAGGCGACCAGCGCAGTGTCGTCGAGCAGCTTCACCCGCACCGGACCGTCGGGAAATGCGCCTGCGCCTGCCACCAGAACGTGCGGCTCCGCGAGGAGCTCGACGTTGTCGACATCGCCGTCGATGCGGTCGTAGTGAAACAGCAGATCGCGGTCTCCGATCGTCGGATTCTCGGGTTGCACCTCGGAAAGTCTGATGTCGCAGCCGGGGTGCTCGCCGAGCAGCCGGCGCACGACGGTCGGCAGGATCAGGTTGGTCGCGCCGGGGAAAGTGCCGATGTCGATCCGGCCGCTTCCGGCCCGGAAACGGTCGACGGCGTCCAACAGCGCTTCGGCCTTGGAGAGAACGTCGCGCCCGCGCGCCAGGACGACCTCGCCGAGCCGAGTGACCCGCACCGGTCTGGGCCCGCCCGGCCGATCGAAGACGGCGCCGCCGACCGCCTTCTCCAGTGCGGCGATCTGCTGGCTCACCGACGACTGGGTGTAGCCGAGACGAACTGCCGCCCGCCCGAACGTTCCGTCCTCGACGACAGCCGCCATGGTCCTCAGGTGGCGCAGTTCGATGTCAGCCATGGGCACAAGCATAGCTAAAAGCGATTATTTTGATCGAAAGTTATCGCTTTTCATGATGCTCTAGCGCTCATAGTGTCGTCTGCATGGTCACCTACCACACCACCGCGGACACGGCGCTCGGCCGCCGACCATCGCGGCTGCAACTGGACCTTCCCGAAGTGGTCTTGGCCCTGGCCGCAAGCCATTTCGTAAGCCGCGCCGGCGGCGTTGTGCAGTCATTTCTCGTGCTGTACCTGACCCAGCAGCAGCACCTGCCCCCCACGACCGCGGGAGCGGTGGTGGCGACGGTCGGCATCGGAGGCGTCGGATCGCAAATCCTCGGCGGCCGACTGGGCGACCGGATCGGCCGGCGCAACACTATGTTGATCGGCTTCCTCGGCACGGCGTTGGCGCTGATCGCCCTCGGCTCGGCAGATACGGTGCCTGCCATCGCGGCCGCGGCCGCGGTCCTGGGCCTGATGGGTGACCTCTTCCGCCCGGCAGGCGCGGCCATGGTCGCCGATCTCCCGCCCCGGCAACGGATACGGGCCTTCGGACTGCTGTTCTGGGCTGCCAACCTCGGCTTTTCCGTGGCCACCGTCACCGCTGGAATCCTTGCCAAGCACGGGTACGGACTCTTGTTCTGGATCAACGCCACGGCTTCGGTGGTCGCGGCACTGATCGTCTGGCATC
>JABFVX010000505.1 GCA_013362555.1 Mycobacteriaceae bacterium | reverse complement strand
CGGAGCGGGAGCCGGGCGGGGCGTGGCAGTGGCGGGGTAGTGCGCCGCGGGGCCGGAACCGCCGACCATCCGGCGGGCGACCGCGACGAGTGCACCCTGCGCCACCACTGTCTTCGGGTCGTCCAACGTGGCGATCGCGCCAAGGGCCTGGACGTGTTTGTGCACCAGCGGGATGCGCGACGACCCGCCGGTCAGATAGATCTCCCGGATATTCTCCGCGACGCGGGCGGTACGGAAGACGTTGCGGGCCAACTCGACTCCGCGTTCCACATCGTGCAGGATCAAAGCCTCGAACTCGTTGCGGGTCAACGACAGCACTTCGCGCCTGCCTCCGACCGTCACTTCCACCGTGGCGCTCGGGGCTTCGGACAGCAGCTCCTTGGCCCGCCGAACCGACTCCTCCAGACCGCGCAGCTCGTGGAAGGCGGCGGCGTTGAGCAGGGCCGCGGCCAAGTCCGGATTGCGGTCGTCGAGCACGACGTCGACCCAGCGCCGAATCGCCGTGTCGAAGTTGCGGCCGCCGAGGGCGTTGTCGCCGTGCGTGCCGAGCACCCGGAACGAGCCCGCCGACGGCGAGCTGAGCACCGCGATGTCCAAAGTGCCGCCGCCGAAGTCGAACACCGCCACGTGACCGCCGACCGCGCCCGCCCGCCCCCGTGCGTAGAAGTGCACGGCGGCCTGCGGCTCGGACACCACGGTCACCGTGTGCGCGGGATAGCCGACCACCCCCGCCGCCTGCGTCAGCACCGCGATCTGCTGGGGAGACCAGCCTTCCGGGTGCGTCAGCACCAACCCGGCGGGCGCCTGTCCGCGGTTCTGCGCCTTGACGCGGAGCAGTACCGAATGCAGCACGGCGGCCACCACGTGGTGCGCGGGAATGTCCCAGTCGCCGACGCGGAACACCGTCTCGCCCAAAGTGATCAGCCGCTTCGGCGCGGAGAGGTAGCCCGACGGGTCGGACGCGGCGCGGTTGAGCGCCACCTCGCCGACCTCGATCTGGTTCGGCGCCGACACGAACGCCGCTGACGGCATCAGGTTTCCGCTGTGCGAGAGCGGCAAGGTCATCAGCCGCCCGGACTCCGGACTCACATATGCGGCAGCGGTGTTCGACGTTCCGAAATCCACAGCCAGCAGCCAGCTCGGATGCTGCGGAGACCCCATGACACTATCCTTCACGCCCGGACCGGAAGGCTTACTTTACGGGAATCGCGTGCGATTGCCTGCCGTCCAGCGGCCCAGGATATCGCTCTTCACGTCGTCGTAGACGCCCGCGTCGATGGCGTCGCGGATGGCGTCGACCAAGCGCAGCGTGAAGCGTTCATTGTGGATGGTGCACAGGGTCGCGGCGAGCATTTCCTTGGCCTTGAACAGATGCCGCAGGTAGGCCCGGGTGTAATTGGCGCAGGTGTAGCAGTCGCAGTCCGGGTCGAGCGGGGTGAAGTCGGCCTTGTAGCGGGCGTTGGACACGTTGAACCGCCCGCCGCGGGTGTAGATCGAGCCGCTGCGCGCGACCCGGGAGGGCTGCACGCAGTCGAAGGTGTCCGCACCGTTCTCGATCGCGGCGAACAGGTCTTCCGGCTCGCTGATGCCGAGCAGATGGCGCGGTTTGTCGTCCGGCAGCTCGTCGCAGCACCATCCGACGATCGCGCCGAGGTTGTGCTTTTCGAGGGCGCCGCCGATGCCGTAGCCGTCGAAGCCGTTGCCGCCCTCGTCTTTCAGCGACTCCAGGCCGCGACAGGCCGTGCGGCGCAGGTCTTCGTACTGCGCGCCCTGAACGACGCCGAACAGCGCTTGATAGGGCCGGTCGCCGCGCTCTCGGGTGAGACGGCGGTGTTCGGCGAGGCAGCGGCTCGCCCACCGGTGCGTGCGCGCCAGCGACTCCTCTTGGTAGGAACGAGTATTCATGAGCGTGGTCAGCTCGTCGAAAGCGAACATGACGTCCGCGCCCAGCTGATGCTGGATTCCCATGGAGATCTCCGGCGTGAACCGGTGCCGGGCGCCGTCGAGGTGGGACTTGAACGTGACGCCGTCCTCGTCGACGTGGGCGAGACGCTCTTTCCCGGCGGCCGTAGCCCGGTCGTCCGGGGTCACTTCCATCGCGATGACCTTCTTGAACCCCACGCCGAGCGACATCACCTGGAAGCCGCCGCTGTCGGTGAACGTCGGCCCGTGCCAGTTCATGAACGCGGCCAACCCGCCGCCCGCGGCCACGATGTCCGGGCCCGGCTGCAGGTAGAGGTGGTAGGCGTTGGCCAACAGCGCCTGCGCGCCGATCTCCCGCATGGCCTCGGGCAGTACGGCTTTCACCGTGGCCTTGGTGCCCACCGGGATGAACGCGGGCGTGCGGACGGAGCCGTGCGGCGTGCGCATCACCCCGGTCCGGCCGTGCCGACCCGGCAGCCGCGCGCCGACCGTGAAGCCGAACGATGAACCTCCAGAATGGCCCGTGACGTGCGTTGAACGCGCGTCACGGGCCATTCTGGAGGCTGTCATACCGCGTCCGTGGCGGCGCCTGCGAACTGGGCGTCGTAGAGGCGGTGGTAGGCGCCGCGGGCGGCGAGGAGTTCGGCGTGAGTGCCCTGCTCGACGATGCGCCCGTGCTCCATCACCACGATCAGGTCGGCGTCGCGGATCGTCGAAAGACGGTGCGCGATGACGAAACTGGTGCGGTCGCTGCGCAGCGCGGCAGTGGCGTGCTGCACCAACAGCTCGGTCCGGGTGTCGACGGAGCTGGTCGCCTCGTCCAGGATCAGAATGGACGGATCGGCCAGGAAGGCTCTGGCGATGGTGATGAGCTGCTTCTCGCCCTGGCTGACGCCGCCGCCCTCCTCGTCGATGACGGTGTCGTAGCCGTCGGGCAGGGCGTGCACGAACCGGTCCACATACGCCGCGCGGGCAGCCGCCATGACTTGGTCCTCGGTGGCGTCCGGGTTGCCGTAGGCGATGTTGTCCTTGATGGTGCCGCCGAACAGCCACGTGTCCTGCAGCACCATGCCGATGCGGGAGCGCAACTGCTCGCGACTCATCTCGGTGATGTCGATGCCGTCCACCGTGATCGAGCCGGAATCCACCTCGTAGAACCGCATGATGAGGTTCACCAGCGTGGTCTTGCCCGCGCCGGTGGGGCCGACGATCGCCACCACGTGCCCGGGATCGGCGCTCAGCGAGAGGTTTTCGATCAGCGGGGTGTCCGGCTCGTACCGGAAGGACACGTCCCGGAACTCGACATGGCCCTTCTGCCCGGGAATCTCACCCTCGTGGCGGGTCTCCAACTCCTCCTCCGGCGCGTCGAGAATCTCGAAAATCCGCTCCGCGGAGGCCACTCCGGACTGCAGCAGGTTCATCATGTTGCCGATCTGGGTGATCGGCTGGGTGAACTGGCGCGAGTACATGATGAACGCCTGCACATCGCCGAGCGACATGGTGCCCGACGCCACCTTCAACCCGCCGACGACGGCAATGACCACGTAGTTCAAGTTTCCCAGGAACATCACGGCGGGCATGATCAGTCCGGAGATGAACTGCGCCCAGAAGCTGGAGCGATACAGCTCTTCGTTCTTGGCGTCGAAGCGCTCCTGCACCTCCTTGCCGCGCCCGAACGCGGTGACCAGCTCGTGCCCGGTGAACGCCTCCTCGATCTGGGCGTTCACCTCGCCGGTGTACTTCCACTGGTTGACGAAATGCGGTTTGGAACGCTTGGCGATCTGGACAGTGATGACCGCGGCCAGCGGGATGGTGGCCAACGCGATGAGGGAGAGCTCCCACGAGATCCACATCATCATGCCCAGCACGCCGACCACCGACAGGACCGACATCAGCAGCTGGCTCAGCGTCTGCTGCAGGCTCTGCGAAACGTTGTCGACGTCATTGGTCACCCGGCTGAGCAGATCACCCCTGGGCTGAGAGTCGAAGTAGCGCAGTGGAAGTCGATGGATCTTCGCCTCGATCTCCTGGCGCAGCCCGAAGATCACCCCATTGATCACCCGGTTCAGCAGGAACGCCTGCAACCAGGTGAACAGCGCGGCCACCGCGAACAGCGCCAGCGCGATCGCCAGAATCCGGCCCATGGCGCCGAAATCCACGCCGGGCGTCAGGTGCATGCCGCTGACCATGTCGGCGATCTTGTCCTGGCCCGCTCGGCGCAATCCGGCGACGATCCGCTCCTTGTCGACGGTGCCGAACTCGTGCTGGAGCTGCTTGCCCATCAGGCCGTCGAAGAGCCGGTCGGTGGCCATGCCCATCAGCTTCGGCCCGACGACATTGAAAACCACGCCGATGATCGACAGCACGAAGATCACCGCAACCACCGCGCGGTGCGGCGCGAGCTGGCCGAGCAGCCGCTTCAGCGACGGGGCGAAATCCTTCGCGCGCGAATCCGGTGCGCCCGGATTCGGCATGCCGGGCCGGGTCATCGGACACCCCCCGCCGCGAGACCGCCTTCCTCCGCGGACATTTGAGACGCGACGATCTCGGCGTATGTCGGGCAGTCGACGAGCAGCTGCTCGTGCCGTCCCATCCCCACGATGGCCCCATCCTCGAGAACAACAATCCGATCCGCCGACCGGATGGTGGAAATCCGCTGCGCCACAATGAACACCGACGACTCCGCGGTGACCTCCGCCAAGGCCGCCCGCAGCCGAGCGTCGGTGGCGAAGTCGAGCGCGGAGAAGGAATCGTCGAACAGGTAGACCTTCGGCCGCTTCACCAGCGCGCGGGCGATGGCCAGGCGCTGGCGCTGGCCGCCGGAGACAGTGGTGCCGCCTTGGGCCACATCGGTTTCCAGGCCCTCGGGCATCTCCCGGACGAAATCGGCGGCTTGCGCGATCTCCAGCGCCTGCCACAACTGCTCGTCGGTGGCGTCGGGATTGCCGTAACGCAGGTTGCCGGCGACGGTGCCGGAGAACAGGTACGCCTTCTGCGGAATCAGCCCGATCTGGCTGCGCATCAGCTCCAAGTCCAGCTCGCGCACATCGGTGCCGCCCACCGACACCGCGCCGCCGGTCACGTCGATGAGCCGCGGGACCAGGTTGAGCAGCGTGGTCTTGCCCGCGCCGGTGGACCCGACGATGGCAGTGGTCTCGCCCGGTTCGGCCCGCAAACTGATGCCGCGCAACACAGGTGCGTCGGCGCCCGGGTAGGCGAACTCGACGTCGCGGAACTCCACCACGCCGGGGTCGGTCCGGAACGGCAGCGGCGCCGACGGCGCCAGCACCGACGACTCGGTGTCGAGGACCTCGGCGATGCGGTCCGCGCACACCGCGGCACGCGGGGCGAGCATGGCCAGGAACGAGGCCATCATCACCGCCATGAGGATCTGCATGATGTAACTCAGCATCGCCGTCAGCGTGCCGATCTGCGCATTCCCGGCGTCGACCTGGCGGCCGCCCCACCAGATGACGGCGACGCCGGTCAGGTTGGAGATCAGCAGCACCGCGGGGAACATCAGGGCCATCAGCTTGCCCACGCGCAGCGAGGCGTCCGTGAGCTCGGCGTTGGCGGAGCGGAAGCGGGCGGCCTCCTGCGGCTCGCGAACGAACGCCCGCACCACCCTGATGCCGGAAATCTGCTCGCGCAGAACCCGGTTGACCGCGTCGATGCGCTCCTGCATGGTCCGGAACGCGGGCAGCATCCGACTGATCAGCACGGCCATGGTCAAGCCGAGCGCGGGCACGGCGATCAACAGCACCCAGGACAGACCGAGGTTCTCGCGCAGCGCCATGATCACGCCGCCGACGCACATGATCGGCGCCATCACGATCACCGTGCAGCTGATGACCACCAGCATCTGAACCTGCTGCACGTCATTGGTGCTGCGGGTGATCAGCGACGGGGCGCCGAAGCGGCCCACCTCGCGGGCGGAGAAATCCCCCACTCGGTGCAGAATGGCGCCGCGCATGTCGCGGCCCGCGGCCAGCGCGGCCTGGGCGCCGTAATACACCGATGCCACCGAACAGGCCACCTGCAATGCCGAAACCGCGAGCATCAGCCCGCCGGTGCGCCAGATGTAGCCGATGTCGCCGCGCGTGACGCCCTGATCGATGATGTCGGCGTTGAGCCTCGGCAGATACAGCGAGGCGGTGACTGCGATCAACTGCAGCACAACCACCGCGCCGAGGTGAGCGCGGTACGGATACAGAAACTGGCGCAATAAGCGAATCAACATAGCAGTTGCAGGCTACTGGGTTTGATTGGTCGCTGCGCTCTCGGCCGCTGTCAGCGGTTGTCTTCCCTCGTCGTTCGGCGGCCCCGGTCGGTCGCTGCGCGACCTTCCGGGGCCTTCTCACTCCTCAGTCCAGACAACCGCGCGGCCTTC
>JABFVX010000109.1 GCA_013362555.1 Mycobacteriaceae bacterium | reverse complement strand
GCGCGTTCACACCCGCAGCTGCGGGTGTGAACGCGCGCAACGGGTGTGAATGTCAGTGGCCGAAGCCGCCTGGGCCCACGTTGCGGCTATTGCGGGTGCGCAGGTCGTGGACGTACTCCTCAGGGGCGCCTGCCTTTTCGGCGGCGTCGGACATCACGCCGAGCAGGCGGGCCGAGGGCAGTCCGCCTTCGTAGGCGTCCAGTACGTACAGCCAGGCCAGCACCGGCATGCCCGCGCTGTGCACGCGGAGGCGGATTTTGCGGTGCAGGCCGAAGTCGGACCCTTCCCAGCCGTCGAGCCGCTCTTCGTCGTCGGAGGTGACGTCGTAGAGCACGACGAAGACCCGGGAGCCGGGATCCTCCACGACGGTCGCCAGCGGTCCTTCCCAGCCTAGATCGGCGCCGGCGAATGTCAGCCGCCACCCTTCCAGCCAGCCCGTTCCCGCCATCGGGGAGTGAGGTGCTCGCTGCATCATCTGGGCCGGGTCCATGTTGGACCCATAGGCGGCGTAGATCGGCACCCGGTAAGCGTATCCAATGCGCTCGGGTTGCCGGCAGATCCCGGTAACGACTCGATTGCGTCCCTTGGCGACAATCCGTTGGAAGTACTGCCAGAACGACCCAGAGCGTGCGCTCAACGCAACTCATGGGTCGTTCTGGCGGTTCTCGCGCAGATCATCCAGCACATAGGATGAATGGTGCTGGGTCGATGCAGGGTGCGAGGTCGTTGGAAGGATGTCTATGCAGGTCGGAGGCCGCAACCCGCGGATCGTGATCATTGGTGGCGGACCGGCGGGATACGAGGCTGCGCTGGTCGCGGCGCAGTACGGGGCCGCGGTGACGCTGGTCGACTCGGACGGCATCGGCGGGGCGTGCGTGCTCTACGATTGTGTGCCGTCGAAGACCTTCATCGCCTCCACCGGCGTGCGCACGGATTTGCGGCGCGCGGGCGAACTGGGCATAGCGATCGACCACCGCCACGCCGCGGTGCACGCCCCGGACCTGAATGCCCGGGTCAAGAAGCTGGCAGTGGCGCAATCCGCCGACATTCGGACCCGGCTGCAGGCCGAAGGCGTGTCTCTCGTCGCGGGCCGGGCCGAATTGACCGAGCCCGCGGGCGCCGCGCATCGCGTGCGCGCGTACCTGGCCGACGGCACCGAGCAGCACCTCGACGCCGACGTCGTGCTCGTCGCCACCGGCGCCAGCCCGCGGGTGCTGCCCGGTGCGGAACCCGACGGAGAGCGCATTCTGACCTGGCGGCAGATCTACGACCTGGAAACTCTGCCGGAACGCCTGGTGGTGGTCGGGTCGGGGGTGACCGGCGTGGAGTTCGTCTCCGCCTTCACCGAGCTCGGCGTTCCGGTGACATTGGTCACCAGCCGCGACCGAGTGCTGCCCGGCGAGGACGAGGACGCCGCTCTGGTGTTGGAGGAGGCCTTCAACGAGCGCGGCGTCACGCTGATCAAGCATGCCCGCGCCGAGACGGTGGAGCGCTTGGAGAACGGCGTGCTGGTGACGCTGGAAGACGGCCGCAAGGTCACCGGGTCGCATGCGCTGATGACCGTCGGCTCGGTGCCCAACACCGGCGGGCTCGGGCTGGAGAAGGTGGGACTTTCGCTGGATTCGGGCGGCTACCTGCGGGTGGATCGGGTCTCGCGCACCGGCGTGCCCGGCGTCTATGCTGCGGGCGACTGCACCGGCTTGCTGCCGCTGGCGTCGGTGGGGTCGATGCAAGGCCGCATCGCGATGTACCACGCGCTCGGCGAGGGCGTCAGCCCGATCCGGCTCAAGACCGTCGCGTCGGCGGTGTTCACGCGCCCGGAGATCGCCACTGTGGGGGTGAGCCAGGCCGACATCGACAACGGCACGGTGCCCGCGCGCACCGTGATGCTGCCGCTGAACACCAATCCGCGCGCCAAGATGCAGGGCCTGCGGCGCGGTTTCGTCAAGATCTTCTGCCGCCCGGCCACCGGCGTGGTGATCGGGGGCGTCGTGGTCGCCCCGATCGCCTCGGAGCTGATCCTGCCGATCGCCATGGCCGTCCAGAACACTCTCGCCGTGGACGACCTGGCCCACACCCTCTCGGTATACCCCTCGCTGAGCGGCTCCATCACCGAGGCAGCCCGCCAACTAATGCAACACGACGACCTAGGCTGAACACAGACGCACCGGTTTTGGTCAGACGCACCCACAACAGTGGGTGCGTCTGAACAAAACCGGTGCGTCTGTCCCACACGTCGTAGGCTTAGCGGTGTGACACGAGACGCGGAGGCCGGGGCGGTGTTGGGTCCACTCCAACGGGAGCGGGCGTGGGAGCGGCTGGAGCAGGAGCGCTTCGACGTGGTTGTCATCGGGGGCGGCGTCGTCGGCGCGGGCATCGCGCTGGATGCCGCCACCCGCGGACTGGCGGTGGCGCTGGTGGAGGCGCGGGATCTGGCCTCCGGTACGTCGAGCCGGTCGTCGAAGATGTTCCACGGTGGGCTGCGCTACCTGGAGCAGATGGAGTTCGGCCTGGTGCGCGAGGCGCTGGCCGAACGGGAGATGGCGCTCACCAAACTGGCCCCGCACCTGGTCAAGCCGTTGAAGTTCCTCTACCCGCTGACCCGCCGGGTGTGGGAACGCCCGTACGTGGCATGCGGGCTGCTGCTCTACGACCGGCTCGGCGGGGCGCGGTCGGTGCCCGGGCAGAAGCACCTGACCCGGTCCGCGGCGCTGCGGATGGCGCCCGGGCTCAAGCGCAGCGCCCTCATCGGCGGGGTTCGCTATTACGACACCGTGGTCGACGACGCGCGGCACACCATGACGGTGGCCCGCACGGCCGCGCACTACGGCGCGGTGGTCCGCACCTCCAGCCAAGTGGTGGACTTCCTGCGGGAGTCGGACCGGGTCACCGGCGTGCGGGTGCGCGACTGCGAGGACGGCCGCACGGTGGACGTGCGGGCCGGCGTGGTCGTCAATGCCACCGGCGTGTGGACGGACGAGATCCAGGCGCTGTCGCGCCAGCGCGGCCGGTTCCGGGTGCGGGCGTCCAAGGGCGTGCACATCGTGGTGCCCAAGGACCGCATCGCCAGCGACACCGCGATCATCCTCCGTACGGAGAAGTCGGTGTTGTTCGTCATTCCGTGGGGCGCTCACTGGATCATCGGCACCACCGACACCGACTGGCATCTGGACCTGGCCCACCCCGCGGCCACCAAGGTCGATATCGACTACATCCTGGAGCACGTCAACACGGTGCTGGTCACCCCGCTCACCCACGACGACATCGACGGCGTGTACGCGGGCTTGCGGCCGCTGCTGGCGGGCGAGAGCGACGACACGTCGAAGCTGTCGCGCGAGCACGCGGTGGAGCGGATCGCGCCGGGGCTGGTCGCCATCGCGGGCGGCAAGTACACGACATACCGGGTGATGGCCAAGGACGCGGTGGACAAGGCCGCCGAGGACCTGCCCGCCAACGTCTCGCCGTCGATCACCGAGAAGGTGCCGCTGCTCGGCGCGGACGGCTATTTCGCGCTGGTGAACCAGGCGATCCAGCTGGGCGAGCAGTACAACCTGCACCCGTACCGGATCACCCACCTGCTCGACCGCTACGGCTCCCAGATCGACGAGGTGCTCGCGCCCGCCGAAGAACAGCCGGATCTGCTGGAGCCGCTGGCCGGGGCCCCGCAGTACCTGCGGGCGGAGGCGGTCTACGCGGTCGCCGCGGAAGGCGCGCTGCATCTGGAAGACATCCTCACCAGGCGCACCCGCATCTCGATCGAGTACGCGGACCGCGGCGCCGAGTGCGCCGTGGAGGTTGCGGAGCTGGTCGCGCCGGTGCTGGGTTGGGACCGCGCCGACATCGACCGTGAGGTGATGACCTACCTCGCCCGAGTCGACGCCGAGGTCAAATCCCAGCAGATGCCCGACGACAACTCCGCCGACGAGCTCCGCGTCGTGGCACCCGAAGCCCGCGGGCTCATACTCGAGCCCGTGGAATCGTCCCCCACCGCATCGTCCTGAACGCGTCCTCGCTCCACACTGTTCCAAGCAAGGACGCTTCCAGAACGGGCGTGGCGGGTACGGTCGGGCGATGGCGGTGCGGACGGGCCGGACGGCGGTCGAAATCGCGGGACTGGTCGGCAGCGGCGCGGTCTCGCCGGTTCAGGTGGCGACGGAGTGCCTGGCGCGGATCGACGACGCCGACGGGGAGGTCAACGCGTTCCGGCTGGTGCGGCGGGACGAGGTGCTGGCCGAGGCGCGGAAGCTCGAACAGCGGCCGGATCTGGGGCGGCTCCCGCTGGCCGGGGTGCCGGTGGCGATCAAGGACCATGTCGACGTCGCGGGCTGCCCGACTCGCAACGGCTCCGCGGCGACGTCCGCGCAACCGGCCGCCGCCGACGACGAGCTGGTGCGCAGGCTGCGCGCGGCGGGCGCGCTGGTGGTCGGCAAGACCAACGTGCCGGAGCTGTGCCAGTGGCCGTTCACCGAGACCGCACAGTTCGGAATCACGCGCAATCCGCACGACCCGACGCGCACCGCGGGCGGGTCCAGCGGCGGCTCCGCGGCCGCGGTGGCCGCGGGCATGGTGCCGATCGCGCTGGGTTCCGACGGCGGCGGGTCGATTCGGATTCCGTCGTCGTGCTGTGGCGTTGTGGGACTGAAGCCGGGGGAGGGGCTGGTGCCGGGGCACCGCTCCAACTGGCTCGGCATGTCCGAGTTCGGCCCCATCGCCGCCACGGTCGCCGACGCCGCGGTGATGCTGGACGTGCTCAGCGGCACCGACCGGCACCGCAAGGCCGTCGCGACGGGGCCGCAGCGGCCGCTGCGGATCTGCCGCACGACGGCGACGCCCCTGCCGGGAGTTCCGGTGCACCCACAGGTCCGCGCGGCGGTGGCAGCGGCGGCCGAGACGCTCAGCGCGGCGGGACACACCGTCACCGCGGCCGCCCCGCCGTGGCGGCCGTGGGACGGACCGCAGTTCTTGGCACGGTTTTTCGGCGGCGTCGCCGTCGACGCGGACGGGTTGCCCATTGCGCGCCTGGAGCGGCGCACCCGGGCGGTGGTCCGCACCGGCAGGCGGCTGCGCAGGCTCCGCGGGCTCGCCTCGGTGCCCCCGGCGGCGGCGCAGCGGTTCGCGGCCTGGTTCGACGACTTCGACGTGCTGCTGACCCCCACGTTGGCGATGCCGCCACTGGCGGCGGGCGCGTTCGAGGGTGCGGGCATGGCGCGCACTCTTTTCGGTTCGTCGCGGTTCCTGCCGTACACGCCGCCGTTCAATCTGTTGCGCTACCCGGCGATGTCGGTCCCCGCGGGCGCCGTCGACGGGCTGCCGATCGGAGTGCAGCTGGCCGCCGCACCCGGCGGCGAAGGGCTGTTGCTGAGCGTCGCCGCCCTGCTGGCGTCGTAGACGGGCGTTTGGGACAGCGATTTTCGCGGTACTGCTGAGAACAATGCAGCTGCCGCAGGAGAATTGAGGTGTACGCACACCCGATGCGCGCAATCACAGGCTCAGAGTCGAGGTGATGAGCATGCCCCGGACCAGCGAAGAGATCATCGCGCACGCTGAGGAACTGGCTCAGCGGATCCAACAGGAAGACAGGCCCGTGCCAGGCGACCGGCGGGATCTGCGGTGTCTCACCGATCTACGCGAGGCCGTGCGCAGTCGTGCCGACGCCGAGCAGCGGATCATCGAAACGGTGACCGCGGCGCGCGAAGGCGGCTACAGCTGGGCTTCGATCGGCTCGCAGCTGGGCACCAGCGGCGAGGCCGCCCGCCAGCGCTACGGCCACTGCGTCCCGCACTAGCCCCGTCCCGCACTGGCCCGCGCCGGCATCAGCCCGCGGACACCTGGTCGGCGGGCGGCGGGGCGATGGTCAGCGGGGCGCCCCAGTCGCCGTAGGTCATCGTCTGGACCTGCGCCGGCGAGTCCATGCTCGCGGACATCTTGGTGACCTGCTTGAGCGGCAGGTTGTCGGCGCCGATCCAGATCTGCGCGGTCATGGCGGCGCCGTTCTTGGAGATGTCCTGCAGGCCGCCGCGCAGCAGGTCGTTGGTGGTGTGGTCGAGCATTGTCTTGGTGAGTGCGGCGACGTCCACGCTGAGCTCGTAGCGGGTGGCCCGCTTGCCGTCGACCTTGTCGGCGTGGGTGCCGGTGACCGTGGAAACGCCTGGCGTGAGCAGTGTTTCGTCGGTCATGTGCTGAATCTGCTTGCCGAGCTGGGCCATCATGTTGGTTCCGTTCGGGTCGATCCTGCGCCACGGCTTCCCGCCCGGGTTCTCGCCGGGATCGGGCATGAAGACATAGAGCGCGTCCGGCATCGAGATCACCCGTGTCTGCTGGGCGCCGCCCGCTTTCGCCTCGCAGGCCGACGCCTTCGCCGGGGTGAACCGCACTTTGCACGTCTGCTCTCCCGACGCAGAGCCGTCCCCGGCTTCGTCGTAGGAGGTGATCACCACGGTCTTTTTCGACGTCATGGCCGCGGCGAACACCTCGCGCAGCCGCTGTGCGCCGTCCGCTCCGGAAAGCACCGGCCCCGGGGCGGCCTCGTCCTTCCCGCTGCAGCCGGACACGAGGCCGACGAACGCGAGCGCGGCCAGGATCAAACGCACAGGTGCCATGAACTCGGGAGCATGCCACAGACGCCCCTTCTCTGCCAGGCGCAGCAGGATTCGAGCAGCGAACTCGGGCGGATCGGCAACGGCGGGCAGGCGCTGCGCCACGATCGCCGCGCCCCCGTCGGCCGGTGTCGCCGGATCGGCCCTCCCGAAACTGGACCGCTGTGATTCGCCGATATTGGCACTTTTGACCGCCGACAGCCGAATATATCGTCAAACACGTCGAGGAAATGTTTCCGCCGTAGTCGGTGAAACATCTCGGAACGATTCCTCGGGCGATTGCAGAATTTGCGGTATTCAGGACGTGCAATGGTGGTTTCCAGTCAGTGGCGTCACGGCGAAGATCGTCTCGGTGACCGAATAAGCGCGATAGCGGCGGAAGTTCTGGATGTCGATGTCGGGGACATCGACGTGCATGCGGATCTCTACGAGGCGCTCGGAGCGTCTTCCCTGGAGAAAGCCGAGATAATCGCCCGCGTCGAGAAAGAGTTCGCGGTCGTGATCGGCAGCGAGATCGTGACGTCGATCAGCGATGTGGCGGGGGTTGTCGGCCGCGCGGACGGTCGATCCCGATGAATCTGGTTGAAATTCTGCTCAGGCCGCATGTGGGTGCGTCCGGCGAAGACGCGATCGCCTACGTCGATTCCGACATCGGTGAATTCGGATACAACGCGCTGTTCCGCGCGGCGGGTAGCTATGCACGTCTGCTCGCGGACGCCGGCGTTGCGCCGGGGAGCCGGGGGATGGTGCTCGCCGATGATTCCGCGGCGACCGTGACGGCGATCCTGGGGCTCTGGTGGAACGGCTGCGTCGCAGTACCGGTGAACCCGGCGCTGTCGGACGCCGAGATCGGATTCATCGCCGCCGACAGCAGTGTCGCGTTCGTGCACCTCGACGTCGCGCCGACCCGGAGCAGTCGACTCGACGCGGTCCTTCCTGACACCGCGCGGCTGTACGGCGACGACGTCAGGCAGATGCTGCTGGGACAGCGGCATGTTCGCGGGCTTTCGGATCCGCCGCCGTTCGCGCCGTGGGCGCACGATCGGGAAATGTTGTTGCAGTACACCTCCGGGAGCACCGGCACTCCGAAAGGCGTGCCGCACCGAGCGGCGGCGCTCGCGTCGGTGGCTGCCGGGTTCGGCCGGGTCGCGGCACTGACCGCGGCGGACACTGTCCTGTCCACCGCCAAGCTTTCCTTCGCGTACGGCTTCGGCAATTCGCTGCTGCTGCCGTTGACCGCGGGCGCGACGACTGTGCTCATCCGCGGGGCGGTCGACGCGCCGATCGTGATGGACGCGCTGCGGCGGCACCGTCCGACGGTCCTGTTCTCGGTGCCGCGGCTGTACGCAGGGTTGGAGGCGCTGCACGGCGGCCGGAGCGACAGCCTGCGCCTGGCAGTGTGCGCGGGCGAGGCGCTGCCCGCGGATCTCGCCGAGCGCACCGCACACGGACTCGGCGTTCCAGTGGTGAACAGCCTGGGAACCACCGAAGCCCTGTACATCGTGGTCGCGACGAATCCATCCGGCCCTGTGTCGAATGCGCTCGGCAGGCCCGTTCCCGGGGTGTCGGCGACACTGCGCGACCCCGAAGGCCAACTCGTCGAGGGCGACGACGTGGAGGGCAGGCTGCATATTGCGGGCCCGACCGTCGCGACGGGCTACCTGAACCGGCCCGAGGCGACCGAGGCCACGTTCGTCGACGGCGGCGCCTACACCGGCGACATCGTGCGGCGCGGTCGCGACGGAGTTCTGCACTACCTGGGCCGGGGTGACGACTTCCTCAATCTGGGCGGGTTCAAGGTCGCTCCCGCCGAGATCGAGAATGCGGTGCGGGCCGTGGCCGGAGTCCGGGACTGCGCCGTCGTCGGAATCGCCGACGGCGCCGGGCTGCAACAGGCAGTGGCGTTCGTCGTGGCGGCCGACGGCGTCGTGCCCACGACACTGCGGCGCGCGGTCACCGCGGCATTGCGGGCGAACGTGGCGCCGTTCAAGCGGCCCGGCCGGATCGAGGTCGTCGACGCGCTGCCGACCACGTGGACCGGCAAACTCGCGCGCAACAAGCTCCGATCGGTCGGAGCGGGCTGATGTCGTGGGACATCGCCGGGATGGCGGCAATCGCGTCCATCGGAGAATCCCCCGCGGAGATCTTCCGGTCACTGACGGCGAGCCGAACCGGAATCGCCCCGCTGCGGGCATTCGAAGCCGAGCGGTACCGCACTCGTCACGCCTACGAGATCGACGACCGCGGCGGTGCGGGCGAGCGACCGTTTCGCGCGAGCGAGTGGCTGCGCACTGTGGTCGCGGCCGCCTTGGCGGACGCGGGCCTCGCCGACCCGGGCGAGCGGTACCCGGTGCTGGTGGGAACGACGCTGCGGGAGCTGCGGTCCGCGGAACTCTGGTGGACGCAGGGTCGCGCGGAGCCCGGCGGACTCGACGCCGATCGGCTCGACTTCACACGCGCGCTGCGCGACACCGGCCGGGCCGCCGAGGTGCACACCGTGGCCTGCGCGTGCGCGGCGTCGCTGTACGCGCTGGCAATGGCCACCGACCTGATCGACCTCGGATTGGCGGACACGGTCGTCGTAGCGGGCGCCGACAGCATCACCGAGAGCGCCTTCGGCGTGATCGACCGGGTGCAGACGGCGACGCCGGACGCGGTGCGCCCCTTCGACTCCACGCACCGGGGCATGATCATGGGCGAGGGCGCGGCCGCCGTCGTGCTGTGCCGCCGCCGACGCGGCTACAGCGGGCGGGCGCTGCTGCGCGGCGTCGGCGTCAACTGCGACGCGCGGCACGCGACCGCGCCGGACGGGGCGAGTATCCGCGCCGTCATCGCGGACGCGCACAAACGCGCAGGCGTCCACCCCGCCGAGATCGACCTCGTCATGATGCACGGCACCGGCACGCGCCACAACGACGCCGTCGAGGCGTCCGCCCTGGCGGACGTGTTCGGCGCCGTCGCCGCGCCGCCGGTGATGACCGCGATCAAGTCGATGACCGGACACACGCTCGGCGGCTCCGGCCTGCTGAGTCTGATCATGGCGACGCTTGCCATGCGGCATGGCCTGGTGCCCCCGATTCGCGGGCTCACCGACCCGATCCCGGAGGCGGAGGGGTTGAATCTGGCGCGCGACCGCGTCCGGACGAGGCCCGAGGTCGCGCAGATCCACGCTTTCGGATTCGGCGGCATCAACGCCGTCGCGGTGATCGAAAAGGGCATCCGATGACGCGCCGGACGCCGGTGGTCACCGGCGTCGGCCTCGCGGTGTCCGGCCTGAGCGACGCCGCCGAGCTGTTCGCGCCGCACCGGGACTGCTGTGCCGCGGCGCTGGATCTGAGCGGGCGGCAGATGCGGAACAAGGATCGGGCGTCCCGGCTGGCCCTGCTGGCGGCCGAACGGGCGTTGGCCGACGCTGCGACGCCGTCCGCCGGCCGGATGACCGCCGATGACGCGATCACGGCAACGGTGGTGAGTTCGAACTACGGCAACCTGGACAGCGTCTGCGACATCGCGGAACGGATCACCCAACACTCCAGCGCCGCATTGAGCCCACTGAGCCTGCCGCACGTCTCCTCGAACGCGATCGCAGGCTGGATCGCCATCCGACACGACCTGCGCGGACCGAATATCACTCTGTGCAGCGGCCGGACCAGCGGGCTCGACGCACTGCACTGGGCGGCCATCCTCATCCGGGCGGGCCGCGCCGACGCCGCGGTCGTCGTCGGAGTCGAACCCGACACCGCTCCGGTGCGGGCGCTGTTGGATCTCGGCCCCGGCGACAAAGTGCTCGACGGCGCCGCGGCGGTGATCGTGGAAGCGGATACCCGCGCCGAACGTCGTGGCGCGCCGGTCCGCGCTGTCCTCGGACACTACTCCCGCACGACGCACGTCCATGACGACCCGCGCCCGCCGGGGCTGTGGCTGGCTCCGCCGACGGTGCGACCGCATTCCGGTTCGCCGACGGCGGTGCTCGACCTGACCGCTCGCCTCGGCGAGTGCTCGGGCGCGCTCGGTGTGCTCCAGTGCATCGCGGCCGCAACATTTTTCGACGGCGGCGATCCCGGTTCGGCGTACGCCGTCTGCGGCGCGAACGATTCCGATGTCGCCACCCTGTGGCTGCATCCGCCGCGGTGGAACAAGGGGGAGACAGCCTTCGTCACGTCCGAGTTGGAGGAACCATGACAGACACGTCCGGACCGGTGGACCTGGAGGAACTTCGGCACCTGGTGGCCGGGGTCCTGGAACTGCCCGCCGCCGAAGTCGCCGACCACGCCGACCTCGCCGACGAGCTGGACCTCGATTCGCTGGCCGCGCTCGAACTTGCCACCCGCCTGCAAGATCGCTATCGAGTGGCGATCCCGGACAGCGAGATTGCGGCGTTCGGTTCCCTCGCGCGCGTTCGAGAGCTTCTCGACCGGCTGCTCGGCGGGGCGTCCCAGGCGGCCGACGTGGCGCCCGCGCCGGGGAGGGCGCGATGACGAGCCCGGCCCTCATCCAGATCAGGTGCGCCGTCGATCCCGTGACCGCCATGTCGCGGTTGGCTGGGTCGGGCCGTTTCGGGGATCACGTCGTATACGAACGACCAGGCGAATGGGTATTCGCGGCGGCCCCGCTCGGCAGCGTCGAGGTCGACACCGCCGAGACTCGGCTGCGTGTCGGCGGACGCTCGGCGCGCCTCGGCGCGGTCGGCAGTCCCGTCGAAGCAGTCGAGAGCGCTCTCGACGCGCTGCGCGATGCCTGCGGGTCGGATCCGACATGTCGGGCCTACGGCTGGATCGCCTTCGAATTCTGCGCGCATGCGCTCGGCGCCGCGCACCACGTGCCGCCAGGAACTCCCCTGGCGCACATCATGATCCCCCGCATCGAGGTGACGATCACCGAGTCGATGGTCACGGTGACCGGCGCGACCGCGGCGGAAATGGCGATCGTCGCGGAGCTGCTGGTACTGCCTGCGGAGCCGATGCCCGCAGCGAGACCCGTCGATGTCCGCGCCGACCTCAGCGGCTACCGGCATCGGGTCGCTGCCGCCGTCGCCGAGATCGCAGGCGGCGCCTATCGCAAGGTCATCCTGTCCCGGCGGGTCGAGGTGCCGTTCCGGGTCGATGTCCCCGCCAGCTACCGGCTCGGTCGGGCGCACAACACGCCGGCGCGGTCGTTCCTGCTGCGGCTCGGCGGCATCGCGGCGGCAGGCTTCAGCCCTGAGCTGGTGGTCGCGGTGGACGAACACGGGGTGGTGACGACGGAGCCGCTCGCGGGCACCCGCGCGTTCGGCCGCGGCCGAACGCGCGACAGCCTCGCGCGCGCTGAACTGGAGTCCGACCCGAAGGAGATCGTCGAGCACGCTATCTCGGTCAAATCGTCGTTCGCGGAGATCTCCTCCATTGCCGAGCCCGGAACGACGGCGGTGACCGAATTCATGACAGTCCGCGAACGCGGCAGCGTGCAGCACCTGGCCTCGACGGTGCGCGGCAGACTTGCGCCCAGCAGAACTCGGTGGAGCGCGCTGGCCGCGGTGTTCCCGTCCGTCACGGCATCCGGCATCCCCAAGTCCGGAAGCGTCGACGCGGTGTTCCGCCTCGACGGTTTCCGCGGCCTGTACTCCGGTGCGGTGGTGGTATTCTCCGGGACGGCGGCGCTGGAGGCGGCCTTGGTGCTGCGGGCCGTCTACCAGGACCGCGCCACAAATTGGCTGCGCGCGGGCGCAGGCATCATCGCGCAGTCGCATCCCGAGCGGGAGTTCGAGGAGACCTGTGAGAAGTTGAACGGCGTCGCCGCGTACCTGGTGCCGGAACCGGGCGCCGCCGATGCACAGTCGTTGCGTCGGTCCCGCAAGGCTGGGTAGGCTGGCAACCGAGAAGTCGCAGGCCCAGCCGAGGGTTTGACCGTGGAAATGCATGTCACGCTCAATGGTCGCGGGGACCTCGGCGGCCAAATATATCGGCAGGTGAAGGCCGCGATTCTCAGCGGCCGCCTGATGCCTGGACAGCCGCTCCCGCCGTCGCGCGAGCTGGCGAGCCGGCTTTCCGTATCGCGAAACACCGTGACCGCGGCGTACGACCGGCTGATCGACGAGCGCTTGGCCCAGAGCCGGGCAGGTGCGGGCGTCTTCGTTCGTCAGGCCGCCGGACCGTCGAAGCGGCCGCATGAGCAGCCGCCGCCGGGAGCGGTCAGCCCGTCGCCGATCTGGGACCGCATCGCGGCGCCGCCGCCCGAATTCTTCGCCGACGCGCCGCGCTACGACTTGCGGCCCGGCATTCCCGACCCGCGGCTTTTCCCCTACGAGACCTGGCGGCGGCTGACATCCCAGGCTCTGCGGATGTCGTCGATGGGCACCGGCTGGCCGATCGATCCGGCGGGACTGCCGGAACTGCGCGCCGCCATCGCCAGACACATCGGGGTATCCCGCGCGGTGCAGGTCGAGCCGGAGAACATCATCGTCACGCAGGGCACGCAGCAGGCGATGGACCTGATCGGCCGCACGCTCTTGCGGCCGGGGGACTGCGTGGCGATCGAGGACCCGGGCTACACCCTCGTGCGCAACCTCTTTCGTTCCCAGGGCGCCGAGGTCCGCGGCGTGCCGCTGGACTCGGAGGGCATCCGCGTTTCCCTGCTGCCCGATCACACCCGGATCGTCTACGTCACGCCCTCGCATCACTACCCGCTGGGTTCGGTGATGTCGGACGCGCGCAGACACGAGTTGTTGGAGTGGGCGCGGGAACGTGATGCGGTGGTCATCGAGGACGACTACGACACCGAGTTCCGCTACGACGGCAGGCCGCTCGAGCCGCTGCACAATCACGACGACGCAGGCCGGGTCATCTACGTCGGCACTTTCTCCAAGGTCATGCTGCACACCCTGCGGATCGGCTTCGTGGCCGTACCCGCCTCCCTGACGGCGGCCATGCGCACCGCGAAATTCCTGACCGACTGGCACACGCCGCAGCCCACCCAGGTCGCCATGCTCGGCTTCATCGAAGAAGGACTGCTCGCCAAGCACATCCGTCGCATGCGCCACGAATACCGGAAGCGGCACGACCGGATCGTCGATGTGTTGAACACCCGCTTCTCGGACATGCTCACCGTTATTCCGTCGAATGTGGGCCTGCACTTGGCGGCATTGACCCAGCCGGGGGTGCGCGACCAAGCCGTCGCCGCCGACGCGCGCTCCCGGGGCGTGGGCATTCTCCCGATTTCGCGGTTCCGCGAAGGCGACAGCCCCGACGGGCTGGTGCTCGGCTACGGCGCCATTGCCGTGGCCGACATCGACGATGCCCTCGCCGCGCTCCACTCGGCTCTCAGGACCTTCCAGAACGACCCGTGAGGTGCGTTCAACGCACCTCACGGGTCATTCTGGAACGGTACATTCGCCGCGTTATATCCCTTGGTAGACGGGACGTACATGGTCACAGCTCGGCCCCCGGCGGATCAAGCCGCACCCGACGGCGAGGACGACGGCTACCACAAGGCGTTGCGACCGCATCAGGTGCAGATGATCGCGATCGGCGGCGTCATCAGCACCGGCCTGTTCCTCGGGACCGGCGGCCGACTCGCGAGTGCGGGTCCTGGCCTGTTCTTGGCGTACGCGCTGTGCGGAGTCTTCGTCTTCTTCATCATGCGAGCGCTCGGCGAGCTGGTGCTGTACCGTCCGACGTCCGGTTCGTTCGTCTCGTATGCGCGCGAATTCTACGGTGAGAAACTGGCTTTCGCCGTGGGCTGGCTGTTCTACTTCCGCTGGTCCACGTCCAGCATCGCACAGATATCCGCTATCGCCGCCTATGTCCAATATTGGGACCCTGCCGAAGCGGTTCCGCATTGGCTGACGGCGCTGATCGCGTTGGTGTTGGTCGTCTGCATGAATCTGGCCTCGGTGAAATGGTTCGGGGAGCTCGAGTTCTGGACGGCGATGATCAAGGTCGTCGCATTGGTGACCTTTCTCGTTGTCGGCACTGTCGTCCTGGTCGGACGATTCCAGGTCGCCGGTCACAGCACCGGGATCGGCATGGTCGCCGACAATGGCGGGCTGTTCCCCACCGGGCTGTCGTCGTTCGTCTTCGTCATCACCGGCGCCGTGTATTCCTACGGCGCGACCGAGCTGGTCGGCACTGCGGCAGGCGAGACATCGGACCCGGAGCGGACCATGCCGCGCGCGATCAACGCGGTGATCGGCCGGATCGCCCTGTTCTATGTCGGTTCGCTGCTGCTGTTGGGGCTGCTGTTGCCCTACACCGCGTTCAAGCAGGGGGAGAGTCCCTTCGTGACGTTCTTCGGCAGGCTCGGCGTAGGCGGCGCGGGCTCCATCATGAGCCTGGTCATGGTGACCGCCGCACTGTCGTGCCTCAACGCGGGTCTGTACGCCACGGGCCGCAGCCTGCGTTCGATGGCGGTCAGCGGCAGTGCGCCCGCGATCGCGGCGCGCATGTCCAAGGGCGGGGTGCCGTATGTGGGCATTCTCGCCACCGCGGGATTGGCCCTGGTCGGCGTCGGCCTCAACGCGGTCGTGCCGCAGCAGGCCTACGAGATCGTATTGAACATGTCGGCGTTGAGCGTCATCGCGGTGTGGGCCGTGATCCTGGCGTGTCAGCTGCGTCTGTGGTCGCGGTGGCGACGGGGCCAGGCGCAACGCGCGTCCTTCCGGCTCGTCGGCACGCCGTACACCGCGGTGGCGACCCTGGTCTTTCTCCTGGCGATCATCGTGCTGATGGTCGCGGGCGGCACCGCGGCGCAGCGCGGCGCCCTGGTCGCCATGTGCGTCGTGATGACTCCCGCGCTGATCGGCGGTTGGTTCTTGCGCAGGAGGTTCGGATCGCCATCGCCGGAGTGAACGGCATTGTCGAACGCACACCCGGGATGCCGGGTTCCTTTCATCCAAGACGCAGATCTCGCGCCGGCGGACACTCGTGTCATGGATGCCACCGACGAATTTCAGCAGCTCCTCGATGACTGGTCCGCGGCTATCGTCGCGAACGACGCCGAGGAAATCGCCGCCTTCGCCATGCCGAGTTGGGTGTTGGTCGATCCGGCAGGAGGACCGTTTCCGAGTGCGAATTTCCTCGCCATGGTCCGCTCGGGCATGTTGACCCACTCCGAGATGACCCACGACGTACGGCACGCCGAGCTGGTCGATCATTCTGCCGTGGTCATCTCGCACTGCACCAACAAGGGCACATGGCAGCACCAGCCGTTCGAGTCCGACGAGTGGTCGACCAACATGTTCGTGCGCCGCGACGGAAAGTGGCTGTGCGCCGCGACAGCGTTGACTCCACGCGATGCCGCTGCGGCTCCCAACCCTCCAGAATGACCCGTCACGTGCTTCGCGCGCTGTGAGACGGCGGCCCGAGGAGGCAGCCTGCGTAGGGTGCACTGCGTGCGTTCGATGCGGACGTATAATTGCTGACTGTCGTGATCGGCGAAATCTGCTCCCAATCTGCTCCCGAACCATACGATTTCTAGCGTCTGAGACAAGGAGAGTAGATGTTGAGCACCATGCAGGACGAGCCGCTGTCGCTTGCGACGCTGCTGAACTACGCCGCGACGTTCCAGGGGGACGCCACGGTCTCGACGTGGACCGGAGCCGGGGTGCGGACCATGACGTTCCGGGAGATGGGCGCCGACGCGGCCCGGCTGGCGAACGCGCTGCGCGGGTTCGGGATCGGCGAGGGCGACCGGGTCGGCACCTTCATGTGGAACAACAACGAGCACATGGTCGCCTACGTCGGGGTGCCCGCGATGGGGGCGGTGCTGCACGCGCTCAACATTCGGCTGTTCCCGGAGCAGCTGGTCTACGTCGCCAACCATGCCGAAGACCAGGTCGTGATCGTGGACGGCACGCTGGTGCCGCTGTTCGCGCAGTACCTGCCGAGCTTGAAGACGGTGCGTCACGTCGTCGTCGCCAACGGCGACCCCGCCGCGCTCACCGCGCCCGCGGGCGTGCAGGTGCACGATTACGCCGAACTGCTCGCCGCGCAACCGGATACATTCGACTTCCCGGTCATCGACGAGCGTTCGGCGTCGGGGATGTGCTACACGTCCGGCACGACCGGAGACCCCAAGGGCGTGGTGTATTCCCATCGCTCCAACTGGCTGCACGCCGCTCAGGTGTGTGCGCCCAACGGCATGGGATTCACCGCCGAGGACACCATCCTGGCCATCGTGCCGCTGTTCCACGCCAACGCGTGGGGGCTGCCGTACGCGGCGCTGATGTCCGGTTCGAACGTGCTGATGCCGGACCGCTTCCTGCAGCCTGCGCCGCTGCTGGAGATGATGGCCGCCGTCAAGCCGACCTTCGCCGCGGCGGTGCCGACCATCTGGGGCGGGGTGCTGGCCGGGCTCGCCGCCGCGCCGCAGGACATTTCCCACCTGCGCACCTGCGTGGTCGGCGGCGCCGCCGTGCCGCCGTCGATGATGCACGCGTTCGAGGAGAAGTTCGGCGTCACGCTGCTGCACGCCTGGGGCATGACCGAGACGTCCCCGCTCGGCACGGTGTCGCACGCGCCGCCCGGCGTCGAGGGCGAGCAGCGGTGGGCGTACCGCTACACACAGGGCAAGTTCCCTGCCGGCGTGCAGGCGCGCCTGGTCGCCGACGACGGCAGCGTCGTGCCCGCCGACGGTGAATCGCTGGGCGAGTTGGAAGTTCGCGGACCGTGGATCACCGGGTCCTACTATTCGCCGGATGGCGCGCAGGTCGACCCGGACAAGTTCGACGGCGGCTGGCTGCGGACCGGCGACGTGGGCAAGATCAGTCCGGACGGCTACCTCACGCTGGTGGACCGCTCCAAGGACGTGATCAAGTCGGGCGGCGAATGGATCTCGTCGGTAGATCTCGAGAACGCCGTCGTCGGCCACCCGGCTGTCGCCGAAGCCGCGGTCATCGCGATCCCTGACCCCAAATGGGACGAGCGTCCC
Source organism: Mycobacteriaceae bacterium (assembly GCA_013362555.1). GTDB lineage: Bacteria > Actinomycetota > Actinomycetes > Mycobacteriales > Mycobacteriaceae > JABFVX01. The sequence goes on along the minus strand of JABFVX010000109.1, from coordinate 1,565 downwards.
CTGGTCGCCGTCGTCCTCGCCCAAGACGCCGAAGCCGAGCCTGCGCAACTGCGCGCCTTCCTCGCCGACAAGTTCGCGAAATGGCAGCTGCCCGAACACTGGACTTTCGTCCCCGAAATCCCGAAGACCAGCGTCGGCAAGTTCGACAAGAAGCGCCTCCGCGCCCAACACGCCGCAGGCGACCTCACCATCACCACCCTCCCCTAACCAACCCAAACCTCCAGAACGACTCATGAGTTGCGTCAGACGCAACTCATGAAACGTTCTGGAGGGTCGCGGTTCGGGTTCTGGATCGACAACCCGCAAGACAACCGCTTCTTATTACAGGTTATGGCATAACCTGTAATAAGGAGGTAGGGATGTGGCTGACTACGTGCGGCTGAACTGGGCTAGCGACCTGGACCGAGGCAGTTTGTCGCGGCGCGATCGGCAAGGTGGCGTCTACTCGGCGTACGTGCCAGATCCGCTCCTCAACCGGGCATTCGCACTGGCAGGCGACACGGCTGCCGATCTCGCCGACGCCGAAGCCGCGATCGTCCGGCTCGACAGCGAGGCGAAGGCTCTGACAGGTACAGAGGTGCTGTCTCGGTTGTTGCTGCGAGCCGAGGCTGTGGCTTCGTCCAGAATTGAAGGGCTGGAAGTCGGCGCCCGACGGCTGCTCCGGGCTGAGGCCGCCCGGTCGCTCGACGAACAGCCTTCTGACGCAACCGCAGTTGAAGTGTTGGCCAACATCGAAGCGATGGCTGCCGGCGTGGCGGCAGTCCGGCCTGGTCAGGAAATCACGATTGAACTGCTTCTCGCGATGCACAGCCGTCTGCTCGGAGCGACCAAGCTAGGCAGGCATGCGGGGAGTTTTCGCAGGCAGCAAAACTGGATCGGAGGCAGTTCCTACAATCCCTGCTCCGCTGCCTATGTTCCGCCGCCGCCGGAGTACGTCGTCGACCTCATGGCGGATTTGGTCGCGTTCTGCAACACAGCCGACCTCCCTGCCGTCGCGCAAGCAGCGATCGCCCACGCACAGTTCGAGACAATTCATCCGTTCGTAGACGGAAACGGCCGAATCGGCCGTGCACTCATCCACCTCGTTCTGCGGAGACGTGGTTTGACGACGCGTGTGCTGCCGCCGGTCTCTCTGGTGCTGGCCACACAAACTCGGGATTACATAGCGGGACTGACTCTTTTTCGGCACGTCGGACTGTCGACGTCTGATTCCGCGACAGGCGGGCTGAACGATTGGGTGAGCCGCTTCGCCGCGGCTTGTTCGCGGGCGGTCGTCGACGCCGCCTGGTTTGAGTCGGCAGTCGCGGAATTGGAATTGCAATGGCGCAGACGTGTCTCACCTGTGCGCGCTGGGTCCGCGACAGATTTGCTCCTGCGTGCCTTGCCCGCAGCGCCTGTCGTCACGGTGTCCACAGCTGCTTCGCTGATCGGGCGGGCATACTCGGCGACCAATGACGCGATTGCGCGCTTGGTGGCAGCGGGCGTACTGAAGCAGGTCAGTGTCGGCAGACGCAACCGTGCCTTCGAATCACCTGACGCCATTACCGCCTTCACGGCGCTGGAAC
>JABFVX010000144.1 GCA_013362555.1 Mycobacteriaceae bacterium | reverse complement strand
GTGTGGCATCCCCGAAAGGGGCCCGACGGGGTTTTCACACGGGGGGGCGGCCGAGTGAAAGTTCTTGCCGAACAAGGCAACCGCGGAAGTGAGATGCCGCACAATGAAACCAGCCGTCCGCGTCGATGTTGGGGGTGGTGGCGCATGACCGAGGCACCCGGACCGGTTTCTTCCGGGGTGTCGCCGCGGCCAATGCCGGGGTTGGCGCCGGATCTGTTTGTGCAAGCGGAGTGCCGCGAGTTCGATGCGGTCGCAGAGGTGGCTGCGATGCGGGGGGTCGGGGTCGTCTACACGGTCGATGCACTGCGGCGGCGGGACTGGTATACCGATTGTTCCCACGCGGTCGACGTGACGCGCAGGCGGGCACCCGAGGTCGATGTTCTGCTCGATGCGGGCCTCTACACCGGAAGCAAGCGCAAGTCGGCGAGTGAACCGTTCAACCGGGATTGGATCAATCTCCAGCGGCGTCACGGCCTGCCGTGGGCGCTGACGGACTCCGGGTACTGCGCGGCGGGCGACCTCTCCGGGCTGCGCAACATCCTGACGCGTAGTACACAGATCGCTGGGGCGGTGATCGCGGCGTTGCCGGTGGCGTATCCGTGGCTGACCCATGACGCTGCGGTCCTGCGAGACGAGATCGACCGGCATGGCGTCCCGGTCGCGTTGATGATCGAGGACCCTGCGGACCCGTTCGACCGCCTGGGTGCCGTCGATGGTCTGGTCGAGGTTCTGCGTGCCGCCACCCCGGTGCTGTTGTTGCGCACCGACACCGCCGCGTTGGGTGCGCTCGCGTACGGGGCAGCGGCGGCGGCCGTGGGGACGACCTCACGGTTCCGACATTTCTATCCGACCAAGAACAACAGCTTTGTACCGAAGCCGGGCCTGTCGTTCGTGATACCCGCGTTGCTCGGGTACTACAGCAGCACCCGGTTCTCCAACGCCTACGGTCGCGACTGGCGACACCCAGCGTGGCGGTGCGGCTGTGTGTATTGCATGGACCGGGACCTGACCTGGATCGCCGACCATATGTCGCCGCCGGAGGCTGCGTTCCAGCATTCGGTGGCAACGCTCGCGGACATCGGCCAAGGACTGGCGAATGCGATCGCGGCAGGCGCCACGTCCCACGAGGCGTGGACGCGGGCCTGCCGTGATGCAGGACAGGCAGAGATCAGCGTCGAGGCCGCCTGCGGCGCGTGGGCGCCGAAGAAATCGCTGGAAAGATGGATCGGTGTCGCTCCGGCAGGAAGGCCGTAGCACCGGTCGTTAATGCGTGGGCGAACAGCCGTTCTTCCCAGTAGCGGGTCCCGACCGTGCGGCGATGGTTCTCCGCTGGAACTCGGTGTCCGCGAACCAGCAGTTGGGCGTCGGTGTCGGTGACATGGACGACACCGACGCAGGCGACATCGGCCTCGGTGAGGCGCAGCGTGTTCGGCTTCTTCGCTGTGACCACGAACGTGTCCCCGAACCCGCGCAGCTCGGCGGCGGCTCGCACCGCGTGCGGCCAGGTCGCCGTCGATGCGAATCCGACGATACACAGAGGTGCGGCAGGCGGCTGGTGGTCTACGCCGCAAGGCCAGGACTCCCACAACGACAGTGTGGGGCGATCCAGCATCGGCTCGGGCCCGTGCTTTAACCGGGATCGTGTGCCCTCGGACCATTGGATGATCGGGTAACCGCGGTATCCGGACAGTTCCGTGGCGGGCAACGCGACACCATCGGGGAGGACCGTCTCGACTGCCCGTTGAATGTCCGGCAAGGACAGTGCCGGGGCGGCGCGCCCGGGAACCTCGTTCACGCACGTACCGCCTTCGGCTCGGATTTCTCCGCCGCATCTTCTCCCACCCGGATCCGATCGCCGCAATCGGGCTCGCATCCCGACGTGTGCAGTCGTTATTTCGGCAGGCCACCTGTCTTCGGACTCAAGGCGGACGAGTCCACCCGTCACCGCGCTCCCGCCGGCGCAGGCGACCCCCGTGCGGGGAGTTGTGGTCCGGCCTCCCCCATGCAGGTCATGGGTCCATTCCACTGATGCCTTCGGGGGTCGATTCGTCCGATTCCAGCTCCTCGCCGGCGGGATGCTCATCGGCGTGCGTCACGCTGCGATGCTCCTCTGCGAAGTCGGGTTCGTGCTCCATCGCCTCGGCACTGGCCGGGTCTGTTTCCGATGTGTTCATGGGAAGTCGGATACCCGCGTCGCGGGCGGGTATCCACCACAGACAGTGCCCCGCAGCGAAAGGAGACCCTCATGGCCGCATCTGCCACTCCGGACCCGCCCCAGGACACCGGCGACCCCGACCAGGTCGAACGTGATCCGGCCGCAATCTCGGCAGCCGAGCAGCTGGACGAAGATGTGTTGGCCACCGACCCGCTGGAGGAAGGGATGGACCCGCCCGAGCAATGGGCCGAAGCGGACCGCTTCGGTGTCACCCCGAACGAGCAGCGCTCCGCCGCCACGCTCGACCGCCGACTACCCCAAGAAGAACCCGAGACGTGGCCCGACGATCAACGCCCGGTCGAGATTCCGGACGAATACGAGCGAACCGAGGATCCCCTCGATAGAGACGAGAACTGACTGCCAGATGGCTCCGGCGGCGGATGACGCCGAGCCCAGGTCGGCGACAATGCGAATGGCTCGCACTCCCGTGACCTTAGGCGTTGTCATGGGACTCCTTCGTGCTGTCGACTGTCGGGTAGTCAGTGGATCGAGGAGGTAGGTCGGTGGCGGCTGGGCCTTCCAAGACCGCTCCGTCCGGGGTGAACCGGGAGCCGTGCAGCGGGCAGTCCCACGTGCACTCGGCGTCGTTCCACCGCACGATCCCGTATAAGTGCGGGCAGACCGCGGAAACCTTGCGGGTGACTCCGTCGACTGTCGAGATCGCGGTGGGACGCAGGTGATCGCGTGTCACCTCCCCACATCCTTCTTCCGGGATGACGTCACCGTGAGCCGAGGTCAACGCACCGAGCCAGCCCTGGGTCAACTCGATCGCGACCGCGGCATTGGCTCGCACGGTGTCATTGACCGCGCGCATCTCATCGGCTCGCCACGACGCCGAAACCCTCGCCCATGGCGGCGGGGCTTGACCTGTCAATTGGGCGGCGCACACGAGCGCGGCGGCCGCACCGTTGGTCAGGCCCCATTTGGCGAATCCGGTCGCCACCAGGATGTCGGGCTGTCCCGGTAGCAGCGGACCGACGTACGGCAGGCCCGTGGTCGGCAGGTAGTCCTGTGCTGACCAGCTGAATTTCGGTTCGGCTGTGGGAAACCAGGTGCTAGTCCACGCGATCAGGTCCTGGACCGCGTCTCGGGGGGACCTCGCGCGGCCCACGGTGTGCCCGTTGCCTCCGACCAGCAGTATTCTCCGATCCGGTGCGGCGGCCGTGCGCAGAGACCGTGTCGGGGTTCCCGCGTTCAAGTGCATCCCTGCAGGGAGCGGCCCGTCCACGTCGAAGGCTGCGAGGTAGGAACGTTGTGGTGTCAGCCGGGCGAAGAACGCACCGCGATCGAGCATGGGCACGCCGGTGGCGAGCACCGCTGCGCGAGCGCGCAGCTCCGCCTGCGTGGTGTCGAGCACGAGACCACGTCGCGCGACGTGTCGGATCTTGTGTACTCGAGTGGACTCGTAGATCGCGACACCATGTTGTTCGATCGCGGCAGCCAGCGCATTGACCAATGCGAGTGGGTTGATCTGGGTTTGCTCGCGCAGCCGCACCGCCGCAGTTGCCGGGAACGGCATATCCAGTGAGTCGACGAGTTCGACGCCGAGACCAGCCCCGCGAGCCGCGGCGTACTCGGCCCGCACAGTCTCGGCTTCGGTGTCGGTGAGAGCGAAAGTCGTCGCGTCGGCCTGCTCGGCAAGGACACCGCGCTCCTCACAGAAGCGCAGCAACCATTCCTGTCCTGCTCGGTTCGCTTCGACGTATCCGCGTACGGTCGCCGAATCGTGATGCCGAGCGATGCGCTGCAACGTGCCGCCCTGCAGCAGGCTCACCTTGCCCGTGGTCGCTCCGGTGGTCCCGGCCCCGACATGACGGGCTTCCACCACAGCCACGTCGATCCCCCGCTCGGCCAGCATCAACGCCGTGGCCAGACCGGTCACCCCGCCGCCGATCACAGCGACATCGACCTGCCGGTCCTGGGTCAACGGCAGCCGTACGGCCGACTCAGGCGCTAGGGCTGTCCATAAAGACGTCATACCTTTGCATTGCCGATACCGCCCCTGCCAAACGCTTCGCCCACGCGTCTGCCCGATCGGTCTCGGGTACACGAAGTGACACGCTCAGATTCCCCGGTTCGCGGAAGGGGAACCTCTGTCGTGGCATCAGGAAGAATTGTTGTCACCGGTGCGAGCGGCAACCGATGACTGGTCGGGAGAGCGCACACTCGCCGGGTAAAACCGGCACAAAAGCGAATCTCCCGAGCAAAGTGTGCGGTCTCCCGACCAGTACGCCGATCGTCGCAGGCGTCCGCCCTGCCGGCGCTGCGATCAGGCGCGGTAGCGCGGGATGGGATCGCCGGTTCCGGTGGTGATCAGTTGCGGCAAGCTCTTGGTGATGTAGAACGTCCAACCGCGTGAGCATTCCTCGAAGCACTCGGATTCGCCCGCGGACAAGCCCACGTGCGTGAAATGCAGGACGGCGCCGTCCTCGGTCGCGCTGATGTCGAAGACGACGGTGGTGTCGGTCCATTCGTCATGGTCGTCGACGAAGGTCAGTTCCGAATCGACGACGTGCCAGACCACCCGGGAGCCAGGCGACACCTCGATGAGTTGGAAGCGGGCGAAACGGATGCCTTTCTTCTCCTTGGCTGTCTCGCCGGCATAATCGCTGTCATCGGTGAAGATGAACTCGTCGCCCGCGGCTGCGGTGTCGCCGATGATGTTCGCACTCCACCAGCCACGCACATCGCCGATCGCCGCCGTTACCTCCGCCGGGGTTCGGTTCACGGCCATCGTGGCGGTCAGGTGCTCGGTGTTCGGCATTGTCTTTCCCTTCTTCCGGGTGGTTTACCCACCGACGAAGCAGGTTCGGCCGGATCGACAACGCCGCCGAATTTGTTCTTCGCGACGCGGCTCAGAGCCCGTGCAGCCGGCGTTCCAGATACCGCCGTTCGGCATCGGTGGGCGCCAGCGCCAGCGCGGCGGCATATTCGGCGGCCGCCTCACCGGACCGACCGGCCCGGCGCAACAGATCGGCTCGGGCGGCCGCCAACAGGTGGTATTCGCCCAAGCGCCCGGAACCTGCGAGCTCGTCGATGAGCTCGAGCCCGGCCGGAATGCCCTCGGCCATCGCGACCGCGACCGCACGGTTGAGTTCGACGACCGGGGAGGGAGCCAGCCGCGCCAACTCGAGATAGAGAGCCGCGATCTGCGGCCAATCGGTCGCGTCTGCGTCGGTCGCGGTCGCGTGGCAGGCCGCGATCGCGGCCTGCACCTGGTAGGGACCGGGCTGCTGCGATGCCAGCGCCCGATCCAGTGTCCGCACGCCTTCGGCGATCATCGCGTGATCCCAACGGGATCGGTCCTGCTCCTCGAGCGGTATGAGCACGCCGTCGGCGATGCGCTGCGGGCGGCGCGCTTCGAGGAGCAGCATGAGGGCCAGCAGACCTGCGGGTTCCGGCTCGGTGGGCAGCAGCCGCACGACCAACCGGGCGAGGAAGATCGCTTCCGGCGCCAGCCCGCGCTGGTCGTCGGCGGCGCTGTAGCCCTGGTTGAAGATGAGGTACAGCACCGCCGAGACCGCGGGCAATCGCTGTGGGAGTTGCTCCGGAGTCGGCACGCGGTAGGGGATTGCGGCGTCGGCGATTCTGCGTTTGGCGCGCACCAGGCGCTGAGCCATGGTCGATTCCGCTGTCAGGAAAGCCGCGGCGATCTCGGCCGTGCTCAGCCCGGTCAGCGTGCGCAAGGTCAGGGCGACCCGGGTGGGAAGCGGCAGCGCCGGATGACAGCAGGTGAAGATGAGCCGGAGCCGGTCGTCGGGGATCGCGCCCGTGGCCGGTTCCGCCGGGCCGCGGCCGAGTACGGCGAGCTGGCTCAGCTTCGCGCCTGCAACCGAATCACGGCGCAGGCGGTCGATGGCGCGATTGCGCGCGGCTGTGGTGAGCCAGGCGCCCGGCCGGTCCGGAATGCCGTCGCGGGCCCACGTCGTCAAGGCCGTCGCGAAGGCGTCCTGCGCACAATCCTCGGCCAGGTCCCAGTCCCCCGTCGAGCCGATGAGCGTGGCGACTATCTGCCCCCACTCGGTGCGGTACGCCGCATCCACCGCGTCCCGAACGAGCTGTGGCGCCGTCACTCCCATACCGGTCGAATCTCGATCGACCCATGCAGCGCGTAGGGATGACGCGACGCGATCTCGACGGCCTCGTCCAGGTTCGCGCACTCGATGATGTCGATGCCGCCGATGAAGTCCTTGGTCTCGGCGAAAGGTCCGTCGGTGATCAAGGTTTCGCTGTCGCGGACGCGGACGGTTTTCGCCTCGGCCGCGGGTCGTAGGCGCGCACCGCCCCTCCCCGCATTCCGCCGATCCACCTCCGTGGAGTACGCCTGGTACGCGGGATCGGCCGCGATCTCGGCAGGGCTCGGTATGGAAGCCTCGTCGTCGCAGATCAGCAAGACATACTTCATGCCTCCAATATGCACGACCGCACAGCCTCGGACCGTGCGGTCCCATTCCAACGCGCGGATCAGGTCACGGGCTTGAACTCCAGAACGCTGTCCAGCGTCACGGTGCCGACGCGCCGGACCAGCTCGAAGCCGCAGCGAGCGAGCAGCTCCCGGTACTCCCGTTCGGTGCGCTCCCGGCCGCCCACCGACAGCAGCATCTGCAAGTCGAGCAGGTTGCCGAAGGTGGGGCGGCTGTCCTCGGGCAGCACGATCTCGATCAGCAGCAGCCGGGCGTCGTCGGTCATCGCGCGCCGGACGGTGCGCAGAATCTGCTCGGCCTGCTCCTCGGGCCAGTCGTGAACGATGTGTTTGAGAACGTAGGCATCGCCGCCTTCCGGGACCGTGTCGAAGAACGACCCGCCCTCCACCCGGCAACGGTCTCCCACTCCCTTGTCCCGCAACAACTCTTCCGCGTCCTTGACCACTTCCGGCAAGTCGAACAGCACGCCGCGGGAGTCCGGATTGCGGTTCAGGAGCTCGGCGAGCAGGCTCCCGTGCCCGCCTGCCACGTCGACGATCGTTCGGTACCTGGAGAAGTCATAGGTCGCCAGCGTGGGCGCCAGCGCCAGGGCCGAGGTGCTGGTCATGGCCGAGTGGAACAGTTGACCGTATTCCTCGTTGGCACTGGTGAATTCGAAGAACGGCATACCGTCCAACGCCGGAACCACGGCCTCGCCGGTGCGCACCGCGTCCGGCAGGTGCGACCAGTGGTTGCGCTCGACGGCGCCGAGCAGGAAGCGAATCGGGTCGCGCATGGACACGTCGGCGTCGGCGCGCAGCGGCTGGGCCAGCGGGGTCAGCTGATAGGTGCCGTCCGGCCTGCGGCGGAAGATGCCCGCGCTGCGGAGCGGACGCAGCAATCGTTGCAGCGCATCGGGATTCGCCTCTACCTTGGCCGCCAGATCTTCGATGCTCAACGGCCGGTCCGCGAGCGCGTCGGCGATGCCGAGCTCGGCGGCGGCGTACACGGCTTGGGCGAGCATGCTCGCCTGCACCATTTCCATGAGCGCGATGGGCGCCGGGACTGTCTTGCGATGGATCCGAGCCAGCAGATTTCGGAGCCATTCCACGGTGCGTACGACCGGAACCGGAGGCGTCGGGAATTCGGCAGCCATAAACTCACTTCCGCGAGGACATGTGGTGAATCGACCTGCCCCAGTGTGCCCTCCGGATATCGTCCGCGGGCGAAGTTCGCGCGATGCGCGACTCTAGAGGAAGGCGGTGCCGAGCCAGGCCGCGGCAGCCGCCATCGCGAGCAACGCCACGTTCAGCGGCGTCTGCTTCCACTCGCCGCGCGAGCCGTGGACGTACAGCGCGCCGACCTGGACGACCGCCAGTCCCACGGCGGCCACGACAGCCAGGCCAGATGCAATTCCGGTCAGCGGCGGCAGGATCAAGCCGATCGCACCCGAGACCTCGAGCGCCCCGATCAAGCGGACACCCCGCATCGGGACCAGGGTGCCTGCCCAGCCCATCATCGGCTGCAGCTGTTCCTGCGTCCGGACGACTTTGATGCCGCCACTGTAGAGATAGAACGCGGCCAACAGTCCGCCGATGATCCAATACCCGACATTCATGGTCAGCTCCCCTACGTCGCGTGCGGCGCCGCCAGTATCACACCCGAACGGCCGCACCCCCGTTCGACACTTCGGAATGGGGGTGCGGCAGCTGTTGTCAGTTCGGCGTGTGCATCACCGTGTACACGCCGTTCACACAATTCACGATCATCGTGCTGTCCTGGTAATACCAGCCGGCCGATTGGCTGCAAGGCTCCCCGATCTTGAACGTTTCGGGGTCGGCGGTCGCCGGCGCAGCCATGCCGACAGCCATCGTCACCCCCGCGGTCACCCCCGCCACGACGGCGGCCATGCGTGCGCGGTTGATTCTGATACTCATCCTGCTCCTCTACAATCAGACCGAAGCGCCGAGCCGAGACCAACTGCACCTCAAGGGAACTCGACGTACCATAGTCTCCGGCCCGTCTCGGCTCCCCACCACGGCCGAACCGCCCCGTGAGCCCACCGCAACTGGTCAGGGCCGCACAAACCGCTGCCCGGTCCGGGCACGACGGCCCTACGTCGTCATCCTGAATGACCCGTGAGTTGCGTCAGGCGCACGTCACGGGTCGTTCCGGACTCAGGACCGGGGGTCGGGGTCTCCGGTGTGGCCTGCCAGGAGGCGGGTGAAGGGGACGGAGTCGTTCAGGTCGTTGCCTGAGCGGCGCGGGCGGTGGCCTTCGTCGGACATGAAGCCGCGCACTCCCGGCTCGTCGAACACGACCGTCGCCGCGAATTCGGCCGCTGCGCGCCGGATCCGCGCGGTCGTCTCCATCGATTCCAGATCTGATGCGGCGCAGAAGACTCCGGTGGTCGCGACGTTCGCCCGCAGGTACACGAACAGCGGACGCAGGGCGTAATCCAGCACCATCGAGTGCCGGGGAGTGCCTGCCGTGGCGCCGATCAGCACCGGCATGCCGTTGAGGGCGTCCTGGTCCAGCACGTCGAAGAACATCTTGAACAGGCCGCTGTAGCTCGCGGCGAGCACGGGCGTCACCGCGATCACCCCGTCGGCCGCCGACACGCGCTCGCGCACCGCCGCCACCCCTGCTGTCGGCAACCCGCCGGTGGCCATGATCGTCGCGAGCTCGGTCGCCAACTCGCGCAATTCGATCACCTCGAGCTCCACCTGCTCGCCGCGCCCGCCGACCGCGGCCGTGACTGCCGCCCCGAGCCGGTCGGCCAGCATGCGGGTATTGGACGGCTGTGACAGGCCTGCGGTCACGGTGACGATTCGCCGCGTCACGACGGGTCCTGTGCATCGTCGGCCAACCGGGCCTGCGCGACCTCGCGAGCCGGCTCCACCCGACGGAACGGGCCGTCTGGCCCCTGCGCGGCCAGCGCGGCATGAGTGGGCGGATCGCTGGGCACGCCGGCGAGGCGGTGCGCTTCGAACTCCTTGCGCAGCACCGGCACGACTTCGCGGCCGAGTATCTCGATCTGATCCAGCACCACCTCCAGCGGCAGCCCGGCGTGGTCCATCAGGAACAGCTGCCGCTGGTAGTCGCCCGCATACTCCGCGAATCCGAGCGTTCGCTCGATGACCTGCTGCGGAGTCCCGACCGTCAAGGGCGTGAGTTCGGTGAACTCCTCCAGCGACGGGCCGTGGCCGTAGACCGGGGCGTTGTCGAAATAAGGGCGGAAGAACTTCTTGGCGGCCGCCTCCGTCTCGGCCATGAACACTTGGCCGCCCAACCCGACGATCGCCTCCTCGGCCGCGCCGTGGCCGTAGAACTCGAAGCGCCGCCGATACAGGCTGACCATCTGTCGGGTGTGTTCGCGGTCCCAGAAAATGTTGTTGTGGAAGAACCCGTCGCCGTAATACGCGGCCTGCTCGGCGATTTCCGGCGACCGGATGGAGCCGTGCCACACGAACGGCGGCGTCGCGTCCAGCGGCGCGGGCGTCGAAGTGTAGCTCTGCAGCGGGGTGCGGAACTTGCCTTGCCAGTCGACGACCGGCTCGCGCCAGAGTTTGCGCAACAGGTGATAGTTCTCGATCGCCAAGGCGATCCCGTCGCGGATGTCCTTGCCGAACCACGGATAGACCGGGCCGGTGTTGCCGCGTCCCAGCATGAGGTCCACGCGCCCGTCCGCCAGATGTTGCAGCATGGCGAAGTCTTCGGCGATCTTCACCGGGTCGTTGGTGGTGATGAGCGTCGTCGCGGTGGACAGCACGAGGCGTGTCGTCTTCGCGGCGATGTAGCCGAGCATGGTCGTGGGCGATGACGGCACAAAGGGCGGATTGTGATGCTCGCCGGTGGCGAACACGTCCAATCCGACTTCTTCGGCTTTCAAGGCGATGGCCACCATCGCCTTGATGCGTTCCGCTTCGGTCGGCGCCGCTCCCGTGTTCGGATCCGCGGTGACGTCGCCGATCGAGAATACTCCGAACTGCATGACCCTCCCTCGTGCGCGCGTGCGTGCGATTCAGCGATGACCGCTCCCATTGTCGGCGCCGCGGCGGCATCCGCGCGCGCTGAACGCGGGCGGACGTCCGGTTCCGGCCCTTTCAGCCGTTTCCGCCGCAATGCGCGGTCCGCCGCAGTGCGCTACTGCAGGTAGCCCTCGACGGTTCGCTCGGTCCGCGGCTGCGCGTCGTCCGGGTCGGCGCCCGCGACACGGCGGGCCCGGCGCTGCCGTAGCAGGTCCCAGCAGGTGTCGAGCTCTACCTCGATAGCGCCGAGCCGGGACCGATCCGGGTCGCCCGCGCGTTCCAGCGCGTGCTCCTCGTCGATGAGCGCGCCGATCCGATCCGATATCTGCTTGTCATCCATCACTCCATGCTCGCAAAGTCGAGCCGATCCCGCCGCGGCAGCTCGCGTCGACCGTCCCGTTCGCCGGTTGTCGCCGCGACTCGCGTCCGCCGGCGACGCTGCCGCCATTCGACGCGACCGCGGGACGGCTGCGTGTCCCGCAATGCGGCACATTCCCTTGCCCGAGTGGCTGGAATATTGTTGTGCACCAGCGCCGTAAACGATACTGGCGCGTTGCGTACGACATTCCGCATGCCATTTCTTCGCATTCCCGAACACGCGGTTTCATGTTTGCTCCCGTCACTGGCGCTTGATACGCTCTCGCAAAGTCCCAAACATGTTGCCCCAGTGACTGAAAAGCCCCTGGTCGCCCGCCGCGAAATATCCCGCCGGGCGCGAATTAGGAATGGTCCATGTCTGATACCGACCTTGAGATCAAAGCCCCTCCAGAGTATTTGGCCGAGCTGATGTACTCGGTGTTCGTTGCACGCGCTGTGCACGTTTTCGCGGACCTCGGCATAGCCGATCGCCTCGCGGACGGCCCGCTGTCCAGCAGCCGCCTCGCCGCCGACGCCGACGTACAGGCGGTGCCTCTGCACCAGGTGTTGCGTGCGGTTGCGAGTCTCGGTTTGCTGCAGTCGGTTCCGGGATCCGAATCGGGTCCGGAGCAGCGCTGGGAGCTGACCGCCGACGGATCCTGTCTGCGCGAGGGCCACCCGAGCGCGATGCTCGACATGGTGCGCACATTGCAGGGCCCGACCGCGTGGGGGTGTTTGAGCGTACTGTCGCAGCGCGTGGCGACCGGGCGCACCGGGCCGGAAATCGCCTTCGGACAAACATATTTCGATCGGCTATTGGAATCCCCCGAAGAAAAGGCCGCGCACAACAACACGATGATCGCCGCCCATGGCAGCGAGCCCGCGGCGATCGCCGGAACGTACGAATTCGACCGGGCGACACAGGTCGCCGACATCGGCGGCGGCATCGGCACCCTGCTGTCGACTATTCTCGCGCGGCACACCCACCTGACCGGCGTCCTCCTGGAACAGCCGAGCGTCATCGGCCAGGCGGAGACTGTCGTCGCCAATGCGGGCGTCGCGGAACGGTGCGAGCTCGTCGGCGGCGATTTCTTCCAGACGGTGCCCGCCGGAGCCGATGTCTACATCCTGTCGCACATTCTGCACGACTGGGACGACGACAGCTGCCTGCGCATCCTGCGCCGCTGCGCCGAGGCCATGACGCCCAGGTCCCGACTGCTCATTGTCGAAATGGTGCTGCCCGACACCGACGAACCGCACGTCGGCAAGGTGCTCGACATGGTCATGCTCACCCTGGTCAGCGGGATGGAGCGCACCCGCGAAGGCTACCGTCAACTGCTCGACGCGGCGGGCCTGCGCGTACGGCGCACCATCGCGGTCGACGCATCCCCCATCAGCATCGTCGAGGCAGCCCTCGGCGCCGCGCCCACCGACTGAGGCGCTGCGCAATGGAACCGCAGTCGTGACCGTCGCCGACGTGCTCGCCGCTGATGCCGTCAGCGCGCTGGACCAGGCACGTGATCCCTATCCGCTCTACGCGTGGCTGCGCGAGCACGCCCCGGTTCACGAGGCCGAGCCGGGCGTGTTTCTGCTGACGCGGTACGCGGACTGCCGGACCGTGCTCACCGACGCGCGCGGCTACGACGCACCGGGCCGGGATCGTTCGGCCGGCGCGAAAGGACCCGCTGCCGTGTTGGCCGGGGTGATGAGTGGTCAGCGCGGCGAACGCCACCGGCGCATGCGCGGCGCGGTGAACGCGCCGTGGTCGGCCGCGGCCCGGCGGATCATGGCCGAACTGCCCGCTCTGTGCGACGACGTCCTGCGCCCGGCGACGGATCGCCTTGCCGACGGCGAGACCGTCGATCTGCACGAATACGCGGTGGCGCTGCCGGTCGACACGATCTTGCTGCTGCTGGGTCTGCCCTTGGAAGACAGAGACTTCGTCCGGACAGTCGTTCCCGCCATCTTCCAGGTGTCGGGTCCCGCGCCCGGATCGCGGGAGCCGGGCGACCCCGACGCCGCGATGCGGCAGTTGGTGAGCTACCTGCGCGGCCACGTGCAGGAGCGCATCGCCGCACCGCGCGACGACATCATCTCCCAGTTGGCCGCGTCGCACCGAGATCACCCGGAGCTGCTGGACGACACCGAGCTCACCAGCATTCTGGTCGGGCTCATGGTCGCCGGATTTCCACAGATCGCGGCCGGAATCGAAACCGCGCTGGTGTTGCTGCTGCGCGACGAGCGCCGCCGGTTGTCGCTGCGCGAGGATCCGGCGCGATTCGTCGACGAGGTGCTGCGTTTCGACACGCCCGTGCAGACCCCGCCGTTTCCGCGGATTCCGACCCGCAACGTCGTCCTCGGCGACGTCGAGATCCCGGCAGGCTCGGTGCTGTGGCCGCTGTTGGGCGCGGCGAACCGCGACCCGGCTCAGTTCACCGCGCCCGACGAGTTCGATCCGTACCGAGACCCGCTGACGCCGTTGAGTTTCGGCGGCGGCATCCATCACTGCCTCGGGGCGCGCCTGGCGTGCCTCGAGATCGGCACAGTGCTGCGGCGGCTATCCGACCGGAACGGCACTCTCGTGCTCGCCGGGGAGCCCTCGCAGCGGATCGGCAGGCTGCGCGGGTTCACCTCCGTGCCGGTGCGCCTGGAGAGAGGGGCATAGCCATGGAGGTGTACATCGACGCGCTCGCGGCCGCCGAATTCCTGAGCGCGGCAGGCGCCGTCTATCCGGGGATCACCAAGGACAGTCCGCTGCCGTGCTTCGCCGTCCTGCTGGGCACGCACACCGACGACGTCGACCACGTGCGGCGGATCGCCTTCGCCGACAACGCGCGCGCCGATGACGCCGCGGCGCAAGCCGAGTTCGCCGAGAACATCGTCCCGCGCTTCGGGCAGCAGTACGAGAATCCGCTCCGCGGCTGGTGGTGCGCTCCGAAAGACCTGCTGCGCATAGCGCGCCAAGGCGAAGCCGAGGATCTGGACATCCTCGGCGGCGTGCATTTGCATCCGGACTGGCACCGCATCTGCGGTGTCACCGACGCCGGGGCGACGCTGAGCGAGCACCCCACCGCCATGGACGAGTACCTGTTCCGGAACGCCGCCTGGCCGGTGCACCTCATTTGCTATCTGGCCGAACACGATTCGGCGCTCTACCACACTTGGGCAGGATGGCGCACCGATCCGGACGGAGTGTGCCGCCGGGTGCCGGTGCGGGCAGGATGTGCCCTGCCCGGCCGATCCGCGGACCACAATGCCGCCGCGACCGCGGCGCTATCAGGAGGATGACCGTGCCGACAGCGCCCCACACCGATGCCGGTCAAGAACTGTTCCGCATACCGGGCGACGGCACGGAACACGACTGGTCCCAGCGTTATATCACCGATCCGCACGCCCTGTTCGCCGCCTTGCGCGAACGCGCGCCGGTACACCGCGTGACCCTGGCCGGAACGCCGACCTGGCTGGTCGTGCGATACGCGGACGTGCGGCGCCTGAGCACCGACGCCCGCCTGCGCCACGATCCCCGGCACGCGGGCGGGGCGGCGGCGCGGGCGTCGTGGACCTTCGCCGACCAGTCCTACGTGGTCACCGGCAATATGCTGCGTCGGGACCCGCCCGAGCACACCCGACTGCGCGAGTCGGTGGCGCGGGAGTTCACCGGGCACCGGGCGGCCGCTCTCGGGCCCAGAATCCAGCAGATCATCGACGACCTGATCGACGCGTGGCCTGCCCGCGGGGACATCGATCTCATCGCCGACTTCGCCCACCAGTTGCCGATGACCGTGATCGCCGACCTGCTCGGGGTGGACAGCGCCCACCGCGCCCCGTTCGCGCGGCTGGCGGGAGCCTACGTCGGCACGGCCGAAGGCGACACCGGACGGGTTCCGCAGACCGTCGCACGCATGCGCGACGAGCTGCGCGACATGATTCCCACCCACGGAACCGCGGGCATTCTGGGCAGCCTCGGCGGCGCGCTCGACCAGGACGAGGTGCTGGCCATGGCCTTCCTGCTGCTGGTCGCCGGATACGAAACCACGGCGTCGCTGATCGGCAACACCGTGCTCGCGCTGCTGCGCCATCCCGACGCGCTCACCGAGCTGCGCACGTCGCCCGAGCTCGTGCCTGCCGCGATCGAGGAATGCCTGCGGTGGGATCCGCCCATCAAGATCTCGCCCGTCCCGCGATTCAGCGTGGCGGACATACCGATCGGCGACGCCGTCATCCCAGGGGACGGTCAGCCGGTGGTGTTCGGCTATGCGGCGGCCAACCGCGATCCCGACTTCGTCGACCGGCCCGCGGAGTTCGACATCCACCGCCCCCGCCGGGGCGGGCACTTCGGATTCGGGCACGGAGTTCACCGCTGCCTCGGCGCAGGCCTCGGCCAGCTGGAAGTCCAGCTCGCCGTCGAAACGCTGCTGCGGCGGACCGCCGAGATGGCGTTGGCGGTTGAGCCGCGGCAATTGGACTACGTGCACAGCCGCTTCATGCGGGGCGTGCGGACGCTGCCGCTCTCCGTCGCGCTGAGGGGGGCGTCATGACGCCGATCCGGCCCCGGGCTCTGATCACCGGCGCGTCGCGCGGCATCGGCGCCGCTATCGCACACGCGCTCGCGGGCACGCACGAGCTGCTCCTCGGCGGGCGCGACGAGCCGCGGTTGCGCGCACTCGCCCAGCGACTTCCGCATGCCCGACCGTGGGTGCACGAGCTCTCCGACCTGGACGGCCTGCCGAGTGCGCTCGCGGGCATCGAACGTCTCGACGTCCTCGTCCACAACGCCGCCACCCCCGAGTCCGGCCCCGCCGCGGACACCACCGCCGACGTGTGGCTGCGCTCGATGACGGTGAACCTGTTCGCTCCGGTCGAACTCACCCGGCTGACGCTGCCGCTGCTGCGCGCCGCACGCGGACACGTCGTCGTCGTCAACGCGCGTTCGGCATCTCAGGCGATACCCGGCCGCGGCGCCTATCTTGCAGGCAAACGCGCTCTGGGAGCGTGGACCGACGTGCTGCGGGCCGAGGAGCCGCGCCTGCACGTCACCAGCGTGTACCCCGGGCCGACCGACACCGACCTGCAGCGCCGCGCGGCGGAGAAAGAGGGCCGCAACTACCGGCCGGAGCATTACCTGGCCGCCGCCGAGGTCGCCCGCGCTGTCGCGCACGCCGTGCACAGCCCGGCAGCGGCGCTGACCGACATCACGATCACGCACCACGACACAAGGGAATGACCGCCATGCCGCAATGGAGACTCACCGAGGAGACCGCCGGTCTCATCGATATGCTCGTCTACGCGCCCAATCTGGCGCAAGCGCTCTACGCCGCCCACGAACTCGGCGTATTTCGGTATCTCGCCGATCAGCAGGCCACGCCCGAGGCGGTCGCCGAACACTGCGGAATGCCGCTGGAGTCCTTCGAGATGCTGCTGGGCGTCCTGCGCGCCATGGACCTCGTGCACGTCGGCGCAGCGGGCGCGCTGGAACTCAACCCCGCGGTGGCGCCCCGGCTCACCGGAGACCTGGCCCGCCACTTGCCATTCCAGCAGGAGATCGTCTACCCCGGGCTGGCCCACCTCGCCGCGGCGCTGCGCAGCGGGACGAACTCCGGGGTTGCGGCGTTTCCGGGCGCCGGAGCGACGCTGTACGACCGGTTGGCGGGCACGAGGCTCGAACGCATACTGCACGACCACTTGCACGCGACGTCGTCGGAAGCGCTGCCGGGCCTGATCGGCACCGGCGCACTGGGCGGCGTCCGGCACCTGCTCGACATCGGCGGCGGCACCGGAACCAACGCGCTGGCCGTGGCGCACGCGCACCCCGATCTGGAGATCACCATCGTCGACATTCCGTCGGTCGTGAAGCTCGCGAGCGACAACATCGCCGAGCACGGTCTGTCCGAGCGCATCCACGCCGTCGCCGCCGACGTGTTCGTCGACCGGCTTCCCGGCGGCGCCGACGCCGCACTCCTGGCGCACATGCTGCCCATCTTCACTCCCGGCGAGAACATCGCGCTGCTCGAGAACCTGCACCACAACCTTCCCGACGGCGGCAAGGTGCTGATCTTCGACCCCATGCTCGACGACGACGAGGCGGGCCCGCTCGGCTCCGCCGCCCACCGCCTGTACCTGAACTGCATCGCCGCGCCCGGCGCCAGGCTGTGGTCCGGCAAGAGCTACGAGGAGTGGCTGCGCGCCGCGGGATTCACCGAAATCCACCGCTACCCCGGCTTGCCCGCGGCGCACGGCGTGCGCATCGGGACGAAACACTCGTCCGAATGAGGGTGAGAATTCTTCCAGAATGACCCGTGGGGTGCGCTCAGCGCACCCCACGGGTCATTCTGGAAGATGTATTCAATCCCGCGCTGCACGAGGAGACCCCAGTGACCGAGCCCGTCGCGCGCCCTGCGGCGCTGACCATCGGACTGCATCCGCGCTCGGTGGACTATTCCGCCTTTCCGGATCTCGACGAGGCTCAGTTGACCGCCCGGGTCGCCGCCGCGAACGACGCCCTGCGCAATACCGAGTTCGAGGTCACTCCATGCCTGCTCGGCGCGTCGCCCGACGAGGCCGAAGCCGAACTCCGGACGCTGCTCGCCGACCGGCGATTCGACGTGGTCATGATCGGCGGAGGGATCCGCGCCATCCCCGACCACACCGAACTGTTCGAGCGCATCGTCAACACCCTGGTCGAGACGGCCCCGGGGATTCGGTTCTGTTTCAACACCTCGCCCGAAACCACCATCGACGCCCTTCGTCGGGGCGTGCGCTGAACCGCGCGGTGGCGACGGCGACTCCTCGGGCGGAGGATGGGGAGGGTGATGTGGACATACGACCGGAAGCTGGTGCGGCTGGACACCGTTGACTTGGCGTGCTTGGACCGGGGCGCCGGGCAGCCGGTGGTGCTGCTGCACGGAATCTTCACCAATGCCGCCCAGTACGGGCGCATGCTGGAGCGCCTGCCGAGCGGATACCGATATATCGCTGTCGATCTGCTCGGGCACGGGTTCACCCGCATCGCCGATGACCAGCCGGTCGGGGTGCACGCGCAGGTCGAGGCGGTGCGACAGCTGGTGGAGCGGCTGGACCTCGCCCCGGTGCACCTGGTGGGCAGTGGCGGCGGCGGCCGCGTCGCCCAGGTGTTCGCCCTCGCCTACCCCGAGCTGACGCGCAGCATGCTGCTCACCAATTGCACGGTCTTCGACCATGTTTCGGTCAACGCCCTGGCAACTCTGCAACGGGAGTTCAGTCGCGTCGGGGCCCGGCGGTTTCTGATGGACCGGGTGCGGGACCCCGCACTCGCCAGGGAAGACCTGTGCTTCGGCACGACCGTCGAAGACCCGGCCGCAATCCCGGACGACCTGGTGCGACATTTCCTGGAGCCGCTGGCCGAAACCGAGCAGAGCGCACGGAACTTCCAGCGCTTTCTGACCGGCAGCCTCGACACCCACCGGGTGGAGGGCGACATCCAGGCGCCCACGACGCTGGTGTGGGGAACCGGCTCGACGCACTTCCCGCTGGAATCCGCCGTCGCGCTCCTCAACCGGCTCGGCGACCCCCGCATGCTGCACGTGATCCCGAACGCCCGGTGTTACCTGCACCTCGATCACCCCCGCACGCTGGCCGAACTGTTCGACTCGGCGTTCCGCGACATCGACCGCGCGGGCCCGGCGCCGCGCGGCCCGCACTGCGCAACCCCGCTCGCGGTCCACCTCCGCGGCAGGCGCCGACCCTCGCCCTGAAATAGGGAACCGGACTACGGTGTTGGCGTGACTATGAGCCGGGAACTCACCATCATGGCCGTGCACGCCCACCCCGACGACGAGGTGATCGGCACGGGTGGCGTGTTCGCGCGCTACGCTGACGAGGGCATCCGCACGGTGCTCGTGACCTGCACCAACGGCGAGCAGGGCGATGGTCCCGGCGGCGTGAAGCCGGACGAGCCCGGCCACGACCCGGCGCGGGTGCGTCAGATCCGGCTGGGCGAGCTTCGCACCTCGACGAGCTTGCTCGGCATCGAGCACGTGGAGCTGCTCGACTATCAGGACTCGGGCATGATGGGCTGGGAAACCAACAACCACC
>JABFVX010000123.1 GCA_013362555.1 Mycobacteriaceae bacterium | reverse complement strand
AGGAGGGTTGAGGGCCCGGTGGGGCAGGCAGGGGTGTGTACTCTGCTGTCCTTGTGGGCAGGTTGATCGCGGTCGAGGGATTGGATGGTGCGGGCAAGCGCACCATCGTCTCCGCGTTGACCGAGGAGCTGAGCGCCCGGGGGCTGACCGCGCGGACGCTGGCATTTCCGCGGTACGGGCGCTCGCTCACGGCCGATCTGGCCGCCGAGGCGCTGCGCGGCGAGCACGGCGGGCTGTCCGAGTCGGTGCGCGCGATGGCGCTGTTGTTCGCGCTGGACCGGGCGGGCGCGGTGGACGAGCTGCACGCGGCGCTCGCCGCCGTGGACGTGGTGCTGCTGGATCGCTACGTCGCCTCGAACGCCGCCTACGGCGCGGCGCGAATGCAGCAGCCCGGCAACGGCGAGTTCGCGACGTGGATCGGGGGCCTGGAGTTCGACCGGCTCGGGTTGCCGGTTCCGGATCTGCAGGTGCTGCTGGCCGTGCCGACCGATGTGGCGGCGGAACGCGCCCGTCGGCGTGGTGAAATGGATTCGACTCGGGCGCTGGACGCTTACGAGCGCGACGCGGATTTGCAGCGGCGGACCGCGGCGGCGTATCGCACCATGGCCGAAATCGACTGGCGCGGGCCCTGGTCGGTGCTCGACGGGTCTAGATCCGGTGACCGGGAGATAACGGAGCTGTCGGATCGAATAACGGAGTTGTGCATGATAGGCCACACGGGCGCGCGGAAATGACACGATAGGCATATGAAGGAGAGGATTCTCGTCGTCGACCATGGATTCCGGTGGCGCCGGCCTGGTCGGTGCTCGATAGGTCTTGATCCGGTGGCCGGGAAGTAACGGAGCAGTGACATGAAGCAGAGGATTCTCGTCGTCGACGACGACACGGCGCTGGCCGAGATGCTGACGATCGTGCTGCGCAACGAGGGCTTCGATCCGTACGTGGTCGGAGACGGCGCCCAGGCGTTGCAGGTGGCGCGGGACACCCGTCCGGACCTGGTGCTGCTCGACCTGATGCTGCCCGGCATGAACGGCATCGACGTGTGTCGGCTGCTGCGCAGCGAGTCTCAGGTCCCGATCGTGATGCTCACCGCGAAGACGGACACGGTGGACGTGGTGCTCGGACTCGAGTCCGGCGCCGACGACTACATCATGAAGCCGTTCAAGCCCAAGGAATTGGTGGCGCGCGTCCGCGCCCGGCTGCGGCGCATCGAGGCCGAGCCCGCCGAGATGCTGGGCATCGGCGACGTGGTGATCGACGTGCCCGCGCACAAGGTCACCCGCGGCGACGAGCAGATCGCTTTGACCCCACTGGAATTCGACCTGCTGGTGGCGCTGGCGCGCAAGCCGCGGCAGGTGTTCACCCGCGAGGTGCT
This sequence comes from Mycobacteriaceae bacterium, assembly GCA_013362555.1. Classification (GTDB taxonomy): domain Bacteria; phylum Actinomycetota; class Actinomycetes; order Mycobacteriales; family Mycobacteriaceae; genus JABFVX01. Next base: position 4,972 of record JABFVX010000123.1, on the reverse strand, counting down.
GCTGGAGCAGGTGTGGGGATATCGCCACGCGGCCGACACTCGGCTGGTCAACGTGCATGTGCAGCGGCTGCGGGCCAAGGTTGAGCGAGACCCGGAGAACCCGGAGGTCGTGCTGACGGTCAGGGGGGTCGGCTACAAGGCCGGACCGCCGTGATCGATGGACGCACTTCGGCCTTGACTCGGTTCGCCCGGCGCTTCCGTCGGGCGTTGACGCCACTGGTGCAGTGGTTCGACACCCAGGGCAACCAGCTCGGGCTGCTCTGGCGACGCTCGCTGCAGCTGCGCGTCGTCGTGATGACGTTGACGCTCTCGGCGATCGTGATCGCCATCCTCGGCGTGGTGCTGACCAGTCAGATCACCAAAAGGCTTCTGGACGGCAAGATTTCGGGCGCCGTGGAGCAGATGGACCGGGCCCGCGTCACCGTCGAGGCGCGGATGACAGGCTCGCTGGCGCCGGATTCCGTGCGCGAGAAGCTGGAGGCCGCGCGGATGGACCTGTCCACCCAGGCGGGCGGATCGGCTCAATCCACCCGTCCCGCGGGCAGTTTCGATTCGGTGCTGATCGTGCCCACCGTCGGCGGCCCGCCGATCGAGAGCGGCCCCGCCGACGAGATTCCGCCGGGACTGCGGCGATACGTGCAGCAGGGCTTGGTGGCCTACCAGTTCACGACGGTCGACGATCCCGTCGGCTACCGCGGGCAGGCGCTGATCGTCGGCAGCCCCACCACGTCCGACGTCTCCGCGCTGGAACTGTACTTGGTGTTTCCGCTGGGCAGCGAGGCGCGCAGTCTGTCGCTGATGCGCGGCACGATCATGGTCGGCGCCGGGGTGCTGCTGCTGGCGCTCGGATTGATCTCGGTGCTGGTCGCGCGGCAGGTGGTGATGCCGATCCGGTCGGCGTCCCGGATCGCCGTGCGCTTCGCCGACGGCAGGCTCAAAGAACGCATGGTGGTGCGCGGCGAGGACGACTTGGCCAAGTTGGCGATGTCGTTCAACGAGATGGCGGAAAGCCTGTCGCGGCAGATCAATCAGCTCGAAGAGTTCGGAAATCTACAGCGCCGCTTCACCTCCGACGTCAGCCACGAGCTGCGCACGCCCCTGACCACGGTGCGGATGGCGGCCGACCTCATCCACGAGGCCGGCGACGCGCTGGACCCGGCGCTGCGGCGCAGCGCGGAATTGCTGGTGACGGAACTGGACCGGTTCGAGGCGCTGCTCAACGACCTGCTCGAGATCTCCCGACACGACGCGGGCATGGCCGAATTGGCCTGTGAGCAGCTGGATTTGCGGCTCTGCACGCGGGCCGCCATCCAGACGGTGCGCCACCTCGCCAAGGAAGCCGCCACCGAGCTGATCGTCGACCTGCCGGAGCACCCGGTGATCGCGGAGGTGGATCCGCGCCGCGTGGAGCGGGTGCTGCGCAATCTGCTGGCCAACGCGATCGACCACAGCGAAGGGAAACCGGTGCTGATTCGGATGCGCGCGGACGAGGACGCGGTTGCCGTGGTGGTGCGCGACCAGGGGGTCGGGCTCAAACCCGGCGAGGAGAAGCTGGCGTTCAACAGGTTCTGGCGTTCGGACCCCTCCCGGGTGCGCCGATCCGGCGGCAGCGGACTCGGCCTGGCCATCAGCTATGAGGACGCACGCCTGCACAACGGCAAACTGGAGGCGTGGGGCGAACCCGGGGCGGGCGCCAGCTTCCGGCTGACACTGCCGCTGATCCGCGGGCGCAAGGTGGTGGGCAGTCCGCTGCCCCTGCGCCCTGCCGTGCGCCGCCGCGCTCGGCAGGCCGCAGTCGACGGCGCTCCCGACCCGACGGTGGTCGAACTTCCCTCGCCGGACCAGCTCATCCTGGAATATCCAGTGGCCCAGCAGGATCCGGACAATGACGGCGGCGAGACGAACGCGGACCAGGACGGATCGGACAGTGCGATCGGCTCGGCGGGGGAGACCGGCCGGTGACGCGCCCCACGAACGCGGGGCGGCGCGTGGCGGCGGCCGCGGCGATGGCCGTTGCTGCGCTGCAGGCGGCGAGCTGCGCGAGTTTGCCGTCGTCGTCATCGCCGGTGCCGATCGGGACGCTCGACCGCGCGCCTGCCGAGCAGACCATCACCCCGCCGCAGCCGCGCCGGGCGCCGGACCAGCTGTTGCAGGACTTCCTCACGGTGGGCAACGCCCCGGCGGGCAAGCACGCCCAAGCGCGGCAGTACCTGACGAAGGAGGCCGCGGCGCACTGGGACGACAGTGCGCGCATCACCATCGTGACCGACACCGCGGTGCTGCGCGAATCGCAGTCCGACAGCAAGGCGACGTATCTGGTCCGGGCGAACCGGGTCGGGCAGCTGCTGGACAACGGCGCGTACAAGCCCGACAACGGCTCGCTGGAACTGCGGATCGAGCTGGTCCGTTTCGGCGGCGAGTGGCGCATCGACGAGCTGCCGTCGGGGGTCATCATGGACCGCCAGCTCTTTCAGGACTCCTATCGCGCTCACCCGCTGTATTTTCCGAACGCGGCGGGCACGGCGCTGGCCCCGGACATGCGCTGGTTCTGCAACGACCGGAATGCGTTGGCGACTCAGCTCGTCGCCGCGCTGGCGGCCGGGCCGCGCTCCGGGCTCGCGCCTGCGGTGCGGAACATGCTTGCTGGCGGGGTGACCCCGAATCCGCCCACCCGCGCCGACGGCAGGCCCGGTCCGGTCGGGGTCGGCATGGGCGGGGTGCGGATCGACTTCCGCGGTGCGTCCGCGCTGGACCAGCGTTCGCGTGAGATCCTTGCGGCTCAGGTGATTTGGACGCTGGATGGATCCCGGGTCCCAGGCGGGTACCAGCTGCTGGCCGACGGCAAGCCGCTGGACGACCGCTATGCGAGCGGTTGGACGGTAGCCGAGGTGGCGATGTTGAACCCCAATGTCGACTCCGGGGTGGACGTCGGCCTGAACGCCGTGCGGGCCGGGGCTCTGGTTCAGGTGGACAACACTGGGTTGGCCCAGGTGCCGGGCTATTTCGGCGGGACCGCGGCGATGCAGTCGGCGGCGCTGTCGCGCGACGGCAAGCAGGTCGCCGCTGTGGTCGGCGACCGGACTCGCCGCACCCAGAATCTGATGGTGGGCACCTACGGCGGCGGAGCGGCGCCGGTGAACGCGGCGGCGCGCATCACCCGCCCGTCGTGGTCGCCGGACAACCGCTCGGTGTGGGCCGTGCTCGACACGGCTCGCGTCGTGCGCGCTACCCGCGATCCCAGCAGCGGCGAGGTGACGACGGCGGACGTCGACACCGCGGGACTGGCCGGGTTGGGCAAGCAGATCAGCGAGTTGCGGATATCGCGGGACGGCACGCGCGCCGCGATGATCATCGACGGCAGGGTCGTCGTCGCGGTGGTCGTGCTGCACAACGGACGCTGGGCGCTGGCGAACGCTCACCCGGTGCCGCTGCGACCGGGCGCCCAAGCGCTGTCGCTGGACTGGAGCTCCGGCCACGACCTGCTGGTGTCCACCGCCGGCGGCGACGCTCCGCTGGTCAGCGCGCAAGTGGACGGCGCGGTGATAGAACCGTTCACGAGCCAGAACCTCATTCCGCCGATCGGCACCATCGACGCCACCGCGACGACCTTCTACGCGAAGGACAACCGCACGGTGATGCAGCTGAAGAACAACGACCCGAGCAACAAGGACCGCTACTGGCGCGAAGTTCCCTACCTCGCGGGCGTCGACGTCGTCCCGGTGCTCCCAGGCTGAGGCAGTCCGGGAGTTCAGCCCGTTCCAGAGTGACTCATGGAGTGCGTCAGGCGCACGTCACGGGTCATTCTGGACGAAGAGGCTCGAGTCTCGCTGGTGGGAATAGGTGGTGGAGGAGCGGGTTGCCGGACACTACCTTTGGGTTGTCCGTTCTGTGTCGATGTTTGTTGATGCCGCAATGAGGTTGTGTGGGCCTGCGATTGCCGGACTGGCTGCCGCCGGTCGTGCTCGAGCTCGCGGTGGGGCATTTCCCGCTCGGGGACGAGACGCCGCTGCGCGCGCTGGCGTCGGAATGGCGGCGCAAGGCCAAGCGATTGCGGGTGCTGGCGGACAAAATCGAGGCCGCTTCCTTGCCCGCGTCGAGCGCGGACGCAGGCCAGTCCAACGCGACGATCACCGACGAAGCCCATGCGCGCGCTGCCGAGCTGCGCGACCGGGCGAAGTCCTTCGACAGCTTCGCGGCGCAGCTGGAAGACTTCGCCGACACCATCGAACTGATGAAGCTCCAGGTGGGGCTGATGGCCGTGGTGCTTGCCGGGCAGTTGGCGGTGGATTTCTTGATGGCGGGCGGCGCGGGGATGCTCAAAGCCGCGTTCGACCGGGCCCGCACCAAGACCGCCATGACTGCGGTGAGCACCCAGGGACTCACCCGAGTCGCGACCAGGGCGGCGACGGATTCCGTTGTGCGCCATGCCATTCCGAGCCCGCGCAAGCTGTTGTTCATGGGCGCGGGCATGGGTGTCGCGTTCGGTGCGGGCGCGCCGCTCGGGGCGCAGGCGATCCAGAAGGAATGGTTGCACCACAACACCGAGAAGGGCTACGACTGGCGCTCGGTGGGCGAGGGTGCGCTCAGCGGCTTGATCGGCGGCCTGGCCGGTGTCGAGGTGGTGCGCCGTGCCGCGCCGCGGATCGGGGTGTTCGTCAACCGGGCCGCGACGAAAATGTCGATCACGAACCAGCTCGCAGTGCGGGCCATGGGCACCGGCAGCGCGATGCTGCTGGGCGGCGTCTCCGGCGCGGCGGGCGCCGTGTTGGGCACGGCGATCCTCATCCCGATTCCGGGCACCGAGCTGACCGGCAAGGACTGGCGGCAGGCCGTGGTGACCGGGTTCTTCGGCGGCGCGGTCGGCGCGGGCGGATCGGCCATGGCGGGCCTGATCACGCCGCCTCCGCCGGGTGCGCCTCACGCTGCGGGCGTCGGCGGCCGACCCGGCGTTCCCCCCGGCTCCCGCCCGCCC
>JABFVX010000296.1 GCA_013362555.1 Mycobacteriaceae bacterium | reverse complement strand
ACCCTGTGTTGCTGATACGGCGAACCCATCGGCAGCCGCAGGCGCCCTGTGTGCAGCAACGGGCGGCGACTGATCCGAAGCAGCCCGGCCGATGTCTAAATCCTTGGCGCTGTCGCGTTGGCCGGGCAATGGCGCGGCGGTCGAGCCGTTCGAGTGGGAGTCGGTCATCGCATGGCCATGGCTGGTGGCCACGTTCGGCATTGTGGTGCTCCGGGAAGACGCTGCGTCGGACGTCTGTGGCCGGACCATTGTGGTAAGGGCCGGCTCGGCGCTGCCGAACCAGTAGGCAGCGAAAATGAGCTGTCCCAAAGTCGTGTCGGCCGATTCGATCACCGCTGCCGACAGAGTCAGCTTGTCGCGGGTGTCCTCGTGGATGGCGGCGAGGTCGTCGGTGGCTGCTTTCCGCTGGTTGTAGTGGTGCATCAACGCAACCCGCACCGGCTCGGCGATTGTGCCGTAGCCCTGCTCGAATTCGGCCAGCCAGGTGTCGGGAACCGCGCCCCATGCGCGAAGGTCGGACGCCTTCCGGTCATGCTGGTCCGCGACATTGCGCAGCGAATCGGGCTCGAGTTCGAAATGCTCGGGCATACGTCAACCCCTGTCTGCATCGTGGCTCGACAGGCAGCTGCGCGTCCCAGCGCACTGTCCGCTCAACGTGGGTGTGGCGGTATCCGCAGAGCGGGCATCCATATGTTCCTCCCGGCGATAGGTCTCACTACTCCTACGTACGAGGCTCGTCGATCTCGACATCGTGCCGTTGGCTGCGGCGGGAGCCGCGCGTTCCGGCTGGACCATTGCGGCCGGGCTCGCGCCGTGTCACGATCGGCGGCGTGATACCGGGCGGAGCCCGAAACCAGCGCCACCTCGCGTCGGAAGGATTGAGGTTGCCTGTGTCTCGCCGCCCAGAGTCACCCTGACAATTCGAGAGGGGGTGAGCCGCATGGCCGAAACCCTTCTGCAGCCCGGCGACGAACTCGTCGCCGTCGTGACGTTCGTCCAGCCGTTTGGACTTCTGGTGGAGACCAACGCGGGCTTGTCCGGGCTTGTCCGCGGCGCTCGTGCCGAAGCCGGCTCCACGGTGCACGTCCGCGTGATCGAGTACGACTCCGCGGCGTTGCGATTCAGCGCGCAGCTCGCCGAATGATGGCAGCGGCCCGGTCGATGATCCAGTCGACCGGGTCGCTCTTCGCCACAGTGCCGACATCGTTCGTCAGATAGTTGCGGTCTGTCGGGACGGCAAGCACGACTATTTCGGCATCGGCGAGCACCGACTCGATCGGGCGCGCCGCAGATCGAGGTCGAGGTGGGTGGTGCATAGGCAACGCGTGCTGTCGGATTTCCACGTGCTGTGTCGTCGGGTTGGAGAGCGCTGGAGGTATTCAGCGTCGGGGCGACGAGGAGCACAGCAATGGATAACCAGGCATGGGCTGCCGCGCTGAGGGATTCGGCGGCCATGGGTGCCGCGAACAGTTGGCTGCTGAACCCGGCGGACCTGTCGGTGCTCTGGCCACCGTACCAGTTTGCCACTGTTCCGGATCCGTTCATCTACACCAACGTGATTCGGCACCGTTACCCCCTGCCGTCGGATCCGACACACGTCTTCAGTGATGTCAGGATGCGGCTGGGCGCCAGCTTCGAGCAGTTCGTCAGGGCCTTGCACCTGCCGGAGGTCCGGGTCGTCGTCAATGCTTGGGATCTGACGAAGCCCGAGGACCCGCGCGGGAGGGTTCGGGTGCTTGGGGTGCGGGCGCACGGCCACTCCTATGTCGTGCGTCAGCTGCCGGGCAACACGCCTGCGCACACTGGCTATTTCGTCATGACAGAGCACAGCGATCTCGCGTTGGCCAAAGCGGTGGTGAAGACTCTCCCGTCCGTCCCCGCCGGGTCGATCGGGCGCACTGTGCTCACGTCGGGTGCGCAGGCGACCCGGATTCTGACCTCACCGAAACACCGGGTGGGGACGATTGAGATCTACGTCGGCAACGGCCCTTCCCAATGTGGAACGATCGTGTCCTGGTGTGACGTCGTTGATGACGGTCGGTATTTGCTGGCTTCCGGCGACACGCCGCAGGGCTACGGAATCGATCCCGAGTTGATGATCCGCATGCTCCACGCATTGTTCGGGTACGCCATCCGATCTCGTATGGCCCGGCAGGAGCGGTAGGACGACGAGTCGGTCGTACGTCGTCACCGCAGCACTGTCCTGCGGCGAGCGAGGACCGAGATGGCCATCGATCAAGCATTCCTGGTTTCCGCCGACTCGGATTCATACCTGTCGTTTCGTCAGCTGGAGACGTGGACCGGCATGCATGCGACGCGACTGCACGCCCGTGCTGGTGCCTCATGTCCATTCGACGGCCGCCCGGAGGGGCCGGCACTCGGTGGACTACTGCCGCCGTTGGAGACGCCACCGATTGTCGTCGGCGGCGTCGATCCTGCCGTGCTTCAACCATGGCAGCCGCCAACCTATGGCAGTACGGCTGTGCTGAACGCGCAATCGTCTCCTTCGGCAGGCATGGCGTCGCCGCTCAACTTCACTCTGTTATCGGGCACCGCGATCCTGGTCGACCAGACGCTCTACGCCGGGACCATGCTGCCGATCCTGCTGTACCCCGTGTTGGCGATCATCCTGCTGGCGCGCCGTCGCCACATCGAGCCTGCCGTTAACGCCACAGCCTGACCCACATCCAGTATCCGGAACGGGCGGCGGCCTTCCGGCAAGGGAGGCGTCACAGCATCTCCACAATGACCCACGACGTGCGTTGGGCGCACTCGGTAGGTCATTCCGGCGGCTATTCGGTGGCGTCGGATGAGCTTGTCCGGCTACCGTTTCGGTGTTGGATCCTCATAGTCGATCGGGCGAGCAGCGGTCTTCAAACCGTTGGTCCCCGGGGGAAACGCGGTCCTCCGTAGCTCAGTCGGCAGAGCAGCGTCCTTTTAAGTCGCGGGTCGCAGGTTCGAAACCTGCCGGGGGAACTGATGCGGCTCTCCGGGGTGACCCATGACGTGCGCCCAACGCACATCGTGGGCCATCCTGGAAGCTGTAAAGTAGATTGACCGGTCTGCATGTTCTGCGGTATTTCTCTACCATGGCAAGCGAACTCCAACGACGCAAGGTCACAGGCGTTTTCGTTGCGATGGATGTCGATGGCGACGGCTTCCTGGAAGAGGCCGACTTTCGGGCGCTCGCGCGGCGATGGACGGTGCAGCGCGGATCGGCGCTCGGTTCGCCGGCCGCGGATCGGCTGAACACCATCATGATGGGCTGGTGGACGACTCTGCTGGCCGCGTCCGACCTCGATCGGGACAACCGGGTCTCCCTCGACGAGGTGCTCGGCGTGGTCGACCGTCTCGGCGAGATGCTCGACGCGGTGACCGGAACCGCCGAGGCGATGTTCGAGGCGGTCGACGAGAACGGGGACGGCGAGATCTCGGCAGCCGAGTACCGCGGCCTCATCGAGGCGTGGAGTGGTCGCGCCACCGACACCGACGCGGTCTTCGCCCGGCTGGACGGCAACGGCGACGGACGCCTTTCCAAGCCCGAGTTCGTCGAACTCTGGACTGAATTCTGGGCCGGAGACGACCCGGATGCACCGGGCACCGTGACCTTCGGCGAGTTGTAGGGCTTCGAACCTCCAGAACGACCCGTGGAGTGCGCTCACCGCACTCCACGGGTCGTTCTGGAAGAAGGTGTTTGGACGTGTATGGACTTCGTGCGCATCGGGCAGGCCGGGACGGAGGCTGAACGGGCCCGACGCAGATGCGGGCATCCGGATGCGAAAGGATGAGCATGTCCATGTCGAAGCGCCGACACGGCCGAGCGTGGTTGATCGCGGCGGTCGTGCTCGCGACTAGCCAGGCCGGTGCGCAGGCTGGTCCGGTACGCCAGGGGCCACGTCCGCACTGCCAATTGCTGCTCGGCACCGTGCAGCAATGGCAGCCGAGCCGGATGATCAAGGTGCCGTTCAAGGTCGTGTGTCCGCACATGCCCAGCAGCGTGACGGCGACAGTCACGCTCTGGCGCCGGGACCAGTACCGGATCGACACATTCTACGAGCACGCCGCCCGCACGGTTCACCAGCCGGGAACCTACTATCTGTTGGGGCAGTGCACGGCCGCCGTGGAGTATCCGTTCCACGTGTCGGGGACGATCTTGGTCGACGGAACGCCAGGGGAGCCTGGAAATTCCGGGCCGATGAGGTTCGAGTGCTGACCGCGGGCCCGAGCAGCGCACAGTTCAATGATCGAGGAGAGCGATGAAATCGGCTGTGGTGGGAAACAAGTGGTACGTGTCCGCGCTGCTGGCGGGTGTAGCCTCCGTGGCCGTGGCGGCGGGGGGCGGCGTGGTCTCGGCCGGGCAGGCGGGGACGGCCGCGCTGAGCGGCACCACCCCCGGATCTCCGACGCCGACCTGGCGTCCGCTGAACCCGGCGCCGCCGACTCCGCAGGCTTCGCCGTGCAGCCCGGCGCGGTCCGACTCGCTGGCCAATCCGTGCAGCAGTTCGCCCGACAACCAGCGCACGCCGAGCGAGTGAGGTCGCGTCTGCGGCAACCGGACGCGGTTCAGGAACACGGGTTTCGGTACCGGGTGTCGGGCAGGTAGATACGCCATTCCTGCGCGGTGACCGCAGACAGGCTGTCCGCGCACAGCCTGTCTGCGACCGACTCCGCGTCGGTGCGCCACGTGTGCAGGCTGCCTCGCGTGCCCGCCGCGGTCAGGCTCGTCTCGTGCGGTCCGTAGCTCGCGTCGACCAGGTATCCCGCCGTCTGCCCGGCCCCGAGCACGGCGTACGTCGAGGGGCGGCGGCGGTCCTTGATGTCCACGACGGTCAGCCGCACGTCGGCCCCGATGACCAATCGAGTTGCCTTGCGGTTGAACGTGATCGATTGGATCGGACCGAGCGGGACCCGGACCGAGGAGAGCCGGGCGGCTCGGCCCGGCCGAGTCACGTCGACCAGGTGCACAGTGCCGTCGGACCCGCCGGCCGCCAGCGTGGAGCCGTCCGGACTCAACCGGATCAGGGTGATGGTCCCCGGCGATCCGGCCAGGCCGGCGATGTCGGTCACCGGTGCGGGCGGACGCCCCGCCGCGACATCCCACATCCGCACGCCGTCGCCGACACCGGCTGCCAGCAGGGCTCCGCTCGCGCCGAATTCGACCGACGCGACTCTGCCGCCCGCGTCGATGACGGTGGGCGTGCCCGCGCCTGCCGACAGGTCGACCAGAACGATGCGCCGGTCCCCGGATGCCGCCGCGGCCAACAGCTTTCCGTCATGGGTCAACGCGATGGCTCCGGTGCCGTTGAGCGGCAACGTCACCGGGCTGCGCGGGGCGAACCCGGGGCGCAGTCCGATCGGCCACAGCCGGATCTCACCGGACCGCGTCGCCGTCGCGGCGACCGTGCCGTCGCCGGACACCGTCATCGGCTCCCGGGTGGGCCCGTCCGGTCCGATCGTCAACGGCGCCGCCGACTCCCGTGCGCCGTCGCTGAGATCGAACAAGTGCAGCTCGTCGTCACGGCCGGGCGTGCCGCGCTTGCGGACTCCGGCGACAGTGCCCTCGGCATCGGCCCGAAACCCGGTGTACTCCGAATCAGCCGGAGCGGTCACAGGTCCCGGCAGGCTCCACCGCCGGACCGTTCCGTCCTCGTGCACCACGGCCATGGACCGGTCCGAGTCGGTGAAGCCGATCGACGCCACGGAGCCGGGCGAGGTCCACGGCCGTCCCGGCGCCGCCGACATGTCGGCCCGGCGCAGTGCGGCCACACCGAACGGCTGGACGGTGCCGTCCTCGTGGCCGACGACGAGCGTTGCTCCGGTCGAGTCGAACGCGGCCGCCGTCGCCTGCCCGCCGGTGAGCACCCGCCCGATCGGCGTCGGGGCGGGGCCTGCCGTGTCGACGAGCAGGACTCGGCGGCGGCTCGTGATCAGAGCAAGGGTGGCAGCGGCCGGGTCGGCCACCACCGACTCGATGTCGCCGTCGTCGTCGCCGAGCGTCAGCGTCCGGTCGGGCAGCGCGGTTCCGGATCGGTCCGCGACCGTGACGTCACGGCCGGCGGCGGTGATGAGCACGGGGCCGGACCACGTGACACTGCGGACGTCCCGCGACGCGCCGGACGTGGGGCGCGGCGTCGCCCGCCCGTCTGCTGCGACCGTCCACTCCATCAGGCCGCGGTCCGTCGCCGCCGCCAGTTGGTCCCCGGACTGCGACCAACTGAGCGCGCGGACCCGAAGGCCGGGCGGCTGCGGCGGCAGGGGACGTCGTCCTGGCGTCGCTCCGTCGCGCCCGAGGGCCCACAGCGAAAGTCCGTCCGCCCCGCCGACGGCGAGCAACCGGCCTGCCGTGGGCCGCAGAGCCAGCGCGGC
>JABFVX010000393.1 GCA_013362555.1 Mycobacteriaceae bacterium | reverse complement strand
ATCCACCGACTGGCCCGACGACGAGGACTCCTGAACCTCCAGAATGACCCGTGACGTGCTTCTAACGCACGTCACGGGTCATTCTGGAGGTTCTAGATGCTGACTCGCTGGTCCTCGGGGAGGTAGAGCTTGTCGGCGGGCTTGACGTCGAACGTGCGGTAGAAGTCGGGTACGTTGCGGACCACCTGGTTGCAGCGGAATTCGTTGGGGGAGTGCGGGTCGGTGTCGAGCTGCTCCGCGAGCGCTTCGGTGCGGGACTTGTCGCGCCAGATCCGGCCCCACGTCAGGAACATCGGCCGGTAGTCCGGGTTCTGCACGCCGCGTTTGCGTTCGGCGATGGCGTAGGCGTCCAGCGCGACCAGCAGACCGCGCAGGTCGGCCAGGTTCTCGCCGACGGTGAGCGCGCCGTTGACGTGCTGGTCGGGCTTCAGGCCCACCGGGACCAGCGCATCGAACTGGCTGATCAGCTGCTTGGTCTTGCGGTCGAACGCGGCCTTGTCCTCGGCTGTCCACCAGTCGCGCAGGTTGCCGTCGCCGTCGTACTGCGAGCCTTGGTCGTCGAAACCGTGACCCATTTCGTGGCCGATGACCGCGCCGATGCCGCCGTAGTTGACCGCGGGCTCGGCGTCCTCGGAGAAGAACGGCGGCTGCAGGATCCCCGCCGGGAACACGATCTGGTTGGTCGAGGCAGTGTAGTAGGCATTGGTGGTCTGCGCGTTCATGTGCCACTCGGCGCGGTCCACCGGGTTGCCGAGTTTCCCGAACTCCCTGCGAGTTTCGAACACGCTCGCGGCGCGCAGGCTCGCGACCAGCTTGCCCTGGGTGATGGTGAGGCCGGAGTAGTCGCGCCACGTGTCCGGGTAGCCGATCTTCGCCTCGATCTTGGCGAGCTTGGCGACGGCGGCGTCCCTGGTGGGCTTGGACATCCAGTCCGAGTTCTCGAACTTGACCTTGTACGCGGCCCGCAGGTTGTCCACCAGGTCCAGCGCGGCCTTCTTGGCTTCCGGCGAGAAGTGCTCGGCGACATACCGTTTGCCCACCAGTTCGCCGAGCGTGCCGTTGAGCCGGACCAGAGCCGACTTCCAGCGGTCCGGGCGCTGCTGCACGCCGTTGAGCTGCTTGCTGAAGAAGTCGAAGTTCGGGTCGGCGAACGCCTTCGGCAGCACCGCCGCGAAATCGCGCACGACGGCGAGCTTGAGGTACTCGCGCCACACGGCGATGTCGGTGTCGCCCCACAGCTGTCCGGCGGCGGTCACGAACGACGGCTCGGCCACGACCACCGTGCCGAACAGCTCCGGCTTGTTCGAGAGCGGCTTCAGCCACGCGTCCCAGTCGAATTGCGGCGCCATCTCCCGCAGCTGGGCCCACGTGCGCGAGTTGTACACCGCGAGCGGATCGCGGGTGCGCACGTTGTCCCAGTGTCCGGCCGCGATCTTGCGCTCCAGCTCGAACACCCGCGTCGCGGCGCCTTTCGGATCGGGCAGCTGCGCCGCCGCGGCGAGCTTCTCCAGCAGGGCCTGGTAGCCGGTGCGCGCCGGATTCCGGTCCGGGTCGGTGTAATACGACTGATCCGGCAGGCCGAGGCCGGATTGGCCGACGAACGCGATGTTCTGGGTCGAGTTCTTGTCGTCCGGTCCGACCCCCAGCGCTATGAGCCCGCCGACGCCCTCGGCGCCGAGTTCGGACATGGTCCGCGCCAGTGCCGACTTATCCTGTGCGGCATCCACTTTGGCCAGCAGATCGGCGACCGGGGTCAGGCCGAGCCGTTCGATGGCGTCGGTGTCGAGATACGCCCGGTAGAGGTCGCGGATCTTCTGCTCGTCCGAGCCCGGCGCCGCGCCGTCGCCGATGGATTCCACGATCGTGCGCAGCTGCTCGCGCGTGCGCTCCCCGACCTCGTCGAACGATCCGAACGACGGTTTGTCCGGCGGCAGCTGGTACTCCCGCAGCCAGGTCCCGTTGACGTGCCGGTAGAGGTCGTCCTGCGGCCTGATCGCCTGGTCGGCGCCCGCGAGATCCGGCCCGACCGGCGCTTTCGCCGCATCCTGCTCCGAACACGAGCTCAACAGCACCGCGGCGGCCGGAACGGCCCCGAGGGCGAGCAGAAAAGCCCGCCTGTCCAACGACATGCCGGCAACATCCGTCACGAATTCAGCTCCCCTACCTGGCTTCCTCTGACCCGACCCCCGAACCTACCGCAAACCGGACATCCCACGCTCCCGGAGTGGCCCGACCCAGCGTTTCAATCCTCCAGACTGACCCGTGACGTGCGCCAGGCGCACGTCACGGGTCATTCTGGAGGCATGTGAAGCCCGAGTGGGAGGTCTGTCTCGGGGGGTTTGCACCCCCCGGTTTGGCTCGGACCTGCGGGTTCGTTTAGACTAGCTCGGTTGCCTGCGGACTGCCTTGTCCGCGATCCGGCCGTGAACCCCCAGGCGGTGCTCGAAACCGCTGGCAGGCGCGCGTTCGAGATGGCAGCTGACCATGCCCGTCGGGTCGGTAATCCGGCGTGCATCTAAACCAGGTCTTAGGAGACTGCAGTGATTCAGCAGGAGTCGCGACTGCGTGTCGCCGACAACACGGGTGCAAAGGAAATCCTCTGCATCCGCGTTCTCGGCGGCTCATCGCGTCGCTATGCCGGAATCGGCGACGTGATCGTCGCCACCGTCAAGGACGCCATTCCCGGCGGCAACGTCAAGAAGGGCGATGTCGTCAAGGCCGTCGTCGTGCGCACCGCCAAGGAGCGCCGCAGGCCGGACGGTTCCTACATCAAGTTCGACGAGAACGCCGCGGTGCTGATCAAGGCGGACAACGACCCGCGCGGCACCCGCATCTTCGGCCCGGTCGGGCGCGAGCTGCGCGACAAGCGGTTCATGAAGATCGTCTCGCTCGCTCCGGAGGTGCTCTAAATGAAGGTGCACAAGGGTGACACCGTGCTCGTCGTCTCGGGCAAGGACAAGGGCGCCAAGGGCAAGGTCATTCAGTCCTTCCCGGAGCGCAACCGGGTCCTGGTCGAGGGCGTGAACCGGATCAAGAAGCACGTCGCCGACTCGGCGAACCAGCGCGGCGCGTCCTCGGGGGGCATCGTGACCCAGGAAGCCCCGATCCACGTCTCCAACGTGATGGTCGTGGACTCGGACGGCAACCCGACCCGCATCGGATACCGCACCGACGAGAACGGCAAGCGCGTCCGTATCTCCCGTCGCAACGGGAAGGACATCTGAGCATGACCAGCACTGTGAACACAGCCAACACTCCCCGCTTGAAGCAGCGCTACCGCGCCGAGATCAAGGACGCGCTGAACCAGGAATTCAACTACGCCAACGTGATGCAGATCCCGGGTGTGGTGAAGGTCGTCGTGAACATGGGCGTCGGCGACGCCGCCCGCGACGCGAAGCTGATCAACGGCGCGGTCGCCGACCTCGCCCTGATCACCGGCCAGAAGCCGGAGATCCGCAAGGCCCGCAAGTCCATCGCGCAGTTCAAGCTGCGCGAGGGCATGCCGATCGGCGCGCGGGTCACCCTGCGCGGCGACCGGATGTGGGAGTTCCTGGACCGCCTGACCTCCATCGCGCTGCCGCGTATCCGCGACTTCCGCGGCCTGTCGCCGAAGCAGTTCGACGGCCACGGCAACTACACCTTCGGTCTGAACGAGCAGTCGATGTTCCACGAAATCGACGTGGACAAGATCGACCGCCCGCGCGGCATGGACATCACCGTGGTGACCACCGCGACCAACAACGAAGAGGGCCGTGCCCTGCTGAAGCACCTCGGCTTCCCGTTCAAGGAGAACTGATGGCCAAGAAAGCACTGAGGATCAAGGCCGCGGCGAAGCCGAAGTTCGCGGTCCGCGCCTACACCCGCTGCCAGAAGTGCGGCAGGCCGCACGCGGTTTACCGCAAGTTCGGCCTGTGCCGCGTGTGCCTGCGCGAGATGGCCCACAAGGGCGAGCTCCCGGGCGTGCACAAGAGCAGCTGGTAACAACTTCCCCCGGCCGAGCGGGGCGACCGCCCCTCTCGGCAAACCCACGATCGTCATAGGCCCACGGTCGGAGCAATCCGACGTTGGATGGGAACCGTGGCGAGAAAGGTAAACAGGTCAACCCATGACCATGACCGATCCGATCGCAGACTTCCTCACCCGTCTGCGCAACGCCAACTCGGCGTACCACGATCAGGTGAAGGCGCCGCACTCGAAGCTCAAGGCGAACATCGCCGAGATCCTCAAGCGCGAGGGCTACATCTCCGACTACCGCGTCGAGGATGCCGAAGTCGGCAAGTCCCTCATCGTGGACCTGAAGTACGGCCCCAGCCGGGAGCGCTCGCTGGCGGGAGTGCGCCGCGTGAGCAAGCCGGGTCTGCGCGTGTACGCGAAATCCACCAACCTGCCCAAGGTCTTGGGCGGCCTCGGCGTGGCGATCATCTCCACGTCGACCGGCCTGCTGACCGATCGTCAGGCCAAGCAGAAGGGTGTGGGCGGGGAAGTCCTCGCCTACGTCTGGTAAGGGAGGCTGGAAAATGTCGCGCATCGGTAAGAAGCCGATCACCGTTCCGTCCGGCGTCGAGGTGAGCATCACCGGCCAGGACGTGGCCGTGAAGGGCCCGAAGGGTCAGCTGGCGCTGACCGTCGCGGAGCCCATCACCATCGTCAAGGGCGAAGACGGCGCTCTCGAGGTGGCCCGCCCCAACGACGAGCGCCGCAGCCGGTCGCTGCACGGCCTCTCGCGCACCCTGATCTCGAACATGATCGAGGGCGTCACCAAGGGCTACGAGAAGAAG
Organism: Mycobacteriaceae bacterium; assembly: GCA_013362555.1. Classification (GTDB taxonomy): domain Bacteria; phylum Actinomycetota; class Actinomycetes; order Mycobacteriales; family Mycobacteriaceae; genus JABFVX01. The sequence goes on along the minus strand of JABFVX010000393.1, from coordinate 1,627 downwards.
CTGGAGATCCACGGCGTCGGTTACCGCGTGCAGCTCAAGGGCTCGACCCTGGAGTTCGCGCTGGGCCTGAGCCACCCGGTGATCGTGGACCCGCCCGAGGGCATCACCTTCGCGGTCGAGTCGCCGACCAAGTTCTCCGTTTCCGGGATCGACAAGCAGAAGGTCGGCCAGACCGCTGCCGTCATCCGCGGATACCGCAAGCCTGAGCCGTACAAGGGCAAGGGCATCCGCTATGCAGGCGAGAACGTCCGCCGCAAGGTCGGAAAGACGGGTAAGTGACCATGAGCCAGAAGACTGCAGAAACCAAGCGCCGCTTGCCGATCGGCAAGGACGCCTCGACGGTGCGCCGCGCCTCGAAGACGCGTCGCCACCTGCGGCTGCGCAAGAAGATCTCGGGCACTCAGGCGCGTCCGCGCCTGGTGGTGAACCGCTCCGCGCGGCACCTGCACGCCCAGATCGTCGACGACCTCGCCGGTCGCACCCTTGCCGCCGCGTCCTCGATCGAGGCCGACGTGCGTGCTGTGGACGGCGACAAGAAGGCCAAGGGCGCCAAGGTGGGCGAGCTGCTCGCCGCGCGCGCCAAGGCCGCGGGCGTCGAGGCCGTGGTGTTCGACCGCGGCGGCCACGACTACCACGGTCGCATCGCCGCGCTCGCGGACGCGGCCCGGGAAGCGGGGCTGAAGTTCTAATGAGCGGGCAGAGCACAGCCATCACATTCATCTTTATCGCCGAGGAAGGGAACGTCTGATGCCGGGACGTCAAAGGCGTGACGGCGGCAACGGACCCGCCGGAGCGAACGGAAGCAGCGACAACCGCGACAATCGCGGCGGTCGCGGCGGTCGCGACCAGCGCGACCAGCGCGGTGGTCGGGACCAGGCAGACAAGAACCAGCTGGAGCGGGTCGTCGCGATCAACCGCGTCTCCAAGGTGGTCAAGGGTGGTCGGCGCTTCAGCTTCACCGCGCTGGTCATCGTCGGTGACGGCAACGGCCTGGTCGGGGTCGGCTATGGCAAGGCCAAGGAAGTTCCGGCCGCCATCCAGAAGGGCGTCGAGGAGGCTCGCAAGAACTTCTTCCGCGTGCCGATGATCGGCGCCACCATCGTCCACCCGGTCCAGGGCGAGGCGGCCGCGGGCGTGGTCATGCTGCGTCCGGCCAGCCCGGGTACCGGTGTGATCGCGGGCGGCGCGGCGCGTGCCGTGCTGGAGTGCGCAGGCATCCACGACATCCTCGCCAAGTCGCTGGGCAGCGACAACGCGATCAACGTCGTGCATGCCACCGTCGCCGCGCTCAAGATGCTGCAGCGTCCGGAAGAGGTGGCCGCACGCCGCGGTCTGCCGATCGAGGACGTCGCCCCCGCCGCTATGCTGCGCGCACGCGCGGGACAGGGAGCGTAAATCATGGCAGAGCTGAAGATTACCCAGGTCAAGAGCTCTATCGGTGCCAAGCCCAACCAGCGGGAGAGCCTGCGTACCCTCGGCTTGCGGGGCATCCGCAAGTCCGTGGTCCGCGAGGACAACGGGCAGAACCGCGGCTTGATCAACGTTGTGCGGCACCTCGTCACTGTTGAGGAGGTCTGACATGACCATCAAGTTGCACCACCTGCGTCCGGCCCCGGGCGCCAAGACC
>JABFVX010000072.1 GCA_013362555.1 Mycobacteriaceae bacterium | reverse complement strand
AAAAAGGCGAGACGATGGCCGCCGACCACCGCAAGATCGCAGCACTGCTGCTTGCCGCCGCCGACAAGTTCGAGGAGGACGACAAGCGTTTCGGCAAGGAAATCCACAAGCCGGGCGGGTTTGACGGCGCCAAGCCGCAGCCTGAGCCAGTTCCCGACGGGCCTGCCGGTCCGCCTGGGACGCCGATAGGTGAGGCGCCGACAGGCACGCCGCCACAATCCATGCCGCCCGCCCAGATCCCGACACCGGCCGGACAGCCGAACGGTGTCGGCCCAGCGGCCCCCGGCACGGACGTGCCGTTGTCGCCTACTCCGCCCGCTGCGCCCGGCTTCACGCCCTTGCCGACTGGACCAGCGCCCGAAACCACAGGGCCGCCTGTCGGCGCCCCGAGTGCGCCCGGAGCACCCTCGGCGCCGCCGCTGGCCGCAGCCGCCACTCCGGGAACGCCGCTCAGTATGAACGGGCTGGCTTCGCCTGCGGCAGGGGCAGGCACCGCCGCTTGGCAGGCGGCTGATTCGGCTGTCCCGATGCCCGTTCCCATTTTGAGTGGGCCGATGGCTGCCGCTGTCGACAACGACGCCGCCGCGTCATCGGCATTCGTCGTCGGCGAGAACGTCGACGAGGACCTCGCACTGGCGAAGGCACTGCTGCAGGGCGTGCTCTCGGCAGTCGACGTGCCTTCGACGAGGTTGGGCTGGGCCGTATCAGTGATGCGCGGCGCGGGCGGCGCCGGGGTCTTCGTCACATCGAACGAGGGCCGCGGCTGGCTGCCGCCGAAACTGTTCCTGCCTGTAGAAGTCGCTACGCCGTGGATGTGGGATCGCGTCATGGACGTCGGCCAGGCTCCCGGCTCAGTGTCCGCGGCATGGGAAGCCACTGCCGACCCGGCTCGGATCCTCGCGGAGTTCGGCCAGGTCTACGGGGCCAAGTTCGGCTACCGGACGACCGCGGTGGCGTCGTCCGACCGAATTGACGACACCGTGCGGGCTCAGCTCGGCGACGATGTCGCGACTGCAGGACCAGTTGTCGCCGCTGACTCCGGCCTGGACTTCAGCGCTCCCGCGGAAGGACTCGTAGACAGGTTCGGCCTCACCGCTTCGACCAAGTCGCGGGCCAAAGCCGCCTCTATCGGTGACCAGGAGATCGAGCGCCGGTGCAGGCAGATCGCGTGGGAAACCCACCGGCGAGTGGGCAGGGCCGTCAACAAGGGCATCGAAGGCGAGGTCGTGGCGTCGCACAGTGTGCGGCTGCGTATTCTGTCTGCGCTCCACGACGGACGCGAGATCCCGCAGGAATGGTGGGAGGAACTGCGCGACGCCGACGACCTGCTGGCCGCGTCCATACGCTCGCGTCGGGTCGACACGAACCGTGTGACTGTCGGCGCGCCGCGTGCCGAGGCCGAAGTCGCACAAGAGTTGCGCGGCTTGGTCTTCGAACGCCGCTGCAATGAGCTGGTCCAGCTGCTCGAAGGCGCAGTGCCGTCCCGTCGGCTGCTTCACGATATGGCCTACGCCTACTGTCAGGTCACCGAACATCCGCAGTTCCAAGCGATCCCTGTTGGTGCGGCAGCCGCCGCCGACCGGGCGGTCGCCGTGCCTGCGGTACCAGGCAGGGCGAAGCCGGAGGGGTTCGCCGAGCATGCGGTGACCGTGCCCGTGATGCCGGTGTCAGCTGTGTCCGTGTCCGAAAGCGCGGCGGCGCCGCCGGTCTCGCCGGTGTTTCAGCCGGCTGACCGTCGAAAGTGATGGGGGAGCAACGATGTTGACCGAGCAGATCCAGCCCACGACGAATGACGAGGTGGCGTGATGTACAGGATCGGATCAGCCACCTGGCCGAGGGCGCTCGGTGACGCCTGGCGTCACCCGGGCCGCGCGTACCGGCGTGATGAAACCGACGGCAAGCCGGGAGAAGACACCTCGGGAGCCGGCGTCACGCTGTCCGAAAAAGAGTCGGGCCCCAAGTACGCAACTCCGATGACCAAATCCGAGATCGACACGCTCAACGACTGGATCAAGGACGAAGAAGAGGGCGGGATCAACCCGTGGGACTGGGACATCTCGGAGGAGCAAGTCAAGTCCTTCGTCTACCAGATGACCCACGACAAGGACGGAAACCTTCGTTCGCCGAAAGACGTCAAGAATATCTGGGATTCCCTCGATCATGAGGCCAGGCGCGATTTCATGGAGGAAACGGGTCAAGCCAAAGGCCCCGACCTCGACCGGCTGAATGCGATCATCGATCCGAAGAAGGACGCGAATGGGAATCCCATTGCTTTGGTCGATGACAAGTTCGATCAGTACGGCTACAACCAGGACACCGGCAAGAGCGACGTCGACATCTGGGTCCCCAAGGGTTCGCCGAAGAGGCTGAGAGAGGCGATCATCGGTGCCAAAGGCTTGGAGCCGACGATACAAACCGGTGTCGACTCGTTCGGGTCCGCGAAATTCACTCCTGCGCCGAATGTGACGCTGGACATCGAGAAGATCCGCGGGATGGAATCCGGCAAGGGCGACATGATCGACCAGATCGAGCGTGTCACCAACTCCATGGCGCAGATGCAGGAGTTCCAGAAGGCGCGCAGCATCGAGGCCGACGTGAGCCAGAAAAAGGTAGCCGATAAGTTGGCCGAATACCTGGGAAAGGTCTGGAATCTCGTCTACAACGTGAACACCCAGCTCAGGGCCACCAGTATCAATGCCAAGCAGCAGAAGATCGACCTGACCGGCTCCGCAGGAGGGGAAGGCGAGAAAAAGAATGTCGCCGACACAATGGTTAAGGCGGCCGACTCTGATTTCAAGGAGTTGGGAACGGCGGAGGTCGACTTCTTCTCGCGAGTGTTGTTGGAAGGCACGAACAGCTATGTCGCGTTGATCGGCGACATCTACAAGTATGTCGACGAAGAAGGCAAGAAGGTCACCGGCGGCAAGGACGGCGACGGCAAGGACGGCGACGGCAAGGACGGCGACGGAAAAGACGGCAACGGCGGCGACACCAACGGCGGCGACACCACAGGCGGCGACACCACCTACGACCCGAACGCGGGCACGCAGGACTACAGCAACCTGTACAAGGACATCGTTGGAGGCACCGACACCAACGGTGACGGCGTGCCGGACACCCCGGCGGGAACCACCACGACCACCGGCAGCGACGCCGCCACCGCGGCGATAGACCAGGCGATCAAGGGCATCACCGACAGCGCGGGCCAGCAGCAGCAGGTGCAGCCTGCCTCGTACAACCCGCAGTCGGGCATGGGCATGAACCCCATGGGCATGGGCATGAACCCGTACGGCATGGGCATGAACCCGTACGGCATGGGCATGAACGGCATGGGGATGGACGGCGACCCGGCCGACAAGAAGAAGAAAAAGAAGAAGGACGAGGACTCGCCCGAGGACAAGGGATACGACGACCCGAGCAAGTACCCCTCCGAGCCCGCGGGGGCGCCCGCCCCGGGCGATGCGCAGACCGTCGCCACCACCCAGCAGAAGGACGGCGCCCCGCCGCCCGTCGGGCAGCCCGGCGCCAATGCCGACGTGACCTTGAAGGACGGCACCAAGGTGAAGGTCAATTCCGTGGTGGCGCAGGCGCTCACCAAGGAAATGCACAACACCACCGGCAGCAACGCGGTGATGGCCTACCAGGGCACGGTGGGGGCGGACGGCCCCGGCCACTTGTGGACGCCTGCGGACGGCAACAACCTCAAGACCGGCGACGTGATCCAGTGGGCCAACCGGACCGCGGTGATCGTGCACAACGACCAAGGCCACTTCTACCTGAACAACGGCGATCTGGTGGCCTTCCAGCCGGACAACCCCTCGGGCGGCAATCCGGAGTTCGGCACCTTCCGCGGTTTCCAGCATCCCTCGGGCGTCGACCAGAACCCGGTGGACGCCAACGCACCGGGCGCGGCGCCTGCTCCGCCCGCGGTCGCCAAGCCGCCCGTCACACCCGGTGCTCCGCCGCCGGTCGGCGCGCCCACCGGCAAGGGCTGACGCGTCGGGTGGCGGCCGGTTCGGAATCGGGAATCCCGGGGTCGCAGACCGACTTCGGCGGTCTGCGACATGCCGTCCCGAGGGCCGTGCACCGGCCGCCGCTGACGTTCCCGTCCATGGTGCTCGCCGCAGGCAGGCCGGTGGCACTGCGCGGCGCGGGACATTCCTGCGACGGGCAGACGGTGACCGACGGTGATCTGCTCGTCACCTATGCCGAAGACGGGGCGGTCGAGCAGATACGCGACCTCGGCGACGGCCGCTTCGAGGTTCCTGCCGGAATGAACTGGTACGACCTCGAACGGCACCTGAACCGCCAGGGCCGGTCCGTGCCGGTGTTGACCGACCACCTGCGGGTGTCGGTCGGCGGCACGCTCTCGGTCGGCGGAATCGGAGTCGGCTCGGTTCGGCACGGCATGCAGGTCGACTCGGTGGAGCGAATCCAGTTGATCGACGGCACCGGGGTCAGTCGCTGGTGCTCGCGGACCGAGCATTCGGAGCTGTTCCGCTTCGCGCTCGGCGGGCTCGGCACGGCCGGCCTCATCGAACGGGCGGTGCTGCGAACCGAGCGCTACCGCCGGTATACGCATGTACACAGGGTTGGCCACGCCGGAGCGGCGGATGTCGTCGAGCATGCCGAACAGGTCGCGCTGCGCGACGACGTCGACAGCTACCGCGCCATGATGCGCCGCAACCGGTGGACGTCCGAAACCGGTTGGCGCGCGGACGGTCCGCGGCGGTCCGACGGGAGCGGTTCCGAGGACGGCCTGCGGACCTGCGCCGACCTGCCGCTCGCGGGCAGACACAACCGCGTCGGCCTCCGCCCGCCCGCGTCGGGGACCGTGCACCTGTGGACCGACTACGTAGTGCCCGCCGGGGCGCTCGGGCCGATGATCGAGGCGGTTGAGCGGCAGCGGCGCCGTGCACCGCTCGACCGAGTGTCCACCATGGTGTTGATTCTGCTGGTGCGCCGCCCGGCCGGCGCCGTGCCGTTCGCGTTCGCGCCCGCCGCGGCCGCCCCGGTCTCGATCGGGGTCGGCGTGTACTGCACGGCCGACCGGAACGTCGACGACATCGGCGCGATCCGCGGCGTCCTTCGCGAACTTTTGGAGCAGTGCTGTGAATTGGGCGGCCGCCCTTATCTTTACGGCGTAAATGACCTGGACGACGACCTCGCTGGTCGGCTGTACGGCGGCGATCTGGACATATTGGCTCAGCTTCGCTCGACCCATCGGCTCGGCCACGTGAATAGTCGCCTGCCGCTTGCGCTGCTGGCCGAGCGCCGTGGACTGGCCAGTCGTGATCTTCCCGTCGCTCGTTGAACCCACCGGCCGGAACGGGGTAGGTTGGAGGGTCGAGGAAGGTCAAAAACCCCCTGTAAGCAAGGACATTCGATGACACAAGACAACTCCGGGCGCATCCGCCGGGCGGTGACCCGCGCGACTGTGGTGGCGGCGATCGCAGTGCTTCCGGGCGCCGCGGTGGCCGGTGTCGCCGCCGCGCACCCCCAAGGCACGCCCGTGCACTACCCCGGCGACTACGGCAATCCGTACGACCGGGGCGTTTTCGGCCCCCAGGGGCTCTTCGGCGACGAGGGCAGGCACCACCACCGGCATCACCAGCAGCAACTGCTGCCGCCCGCCCCGCCGCCCGCGTGCAACGGCGCATTCCTCCAGATGGCCGTCGGCATTCCCCTGCCTGCCACCGGCAGCGGCGGCTGCTGAGCCCAACCTCCAGAATGACCCGTGACGTGCGTCCACCGCACGTCACGGGTCATTCTGGAGGTTTACAGACGCCGTCTAACGCAATCTTCGAGTCTTTTTTGGTAGCAAAAAGCGTGCTTCCCCAGCATTGGGAATGGCCGACAATGAATGTTGTCGGAGCAGGGAGGCGGAATTCGGATGAGCGATTGGGATCGGTCGGATGGCGCCTGGACTTGACGGAGAAGTCGAAAGAGTCCTCCAGTCATTGGGAAGGCTCTACGGCGCGGGCAACCCGGCCGCCAGTCAGGCGGCCGTGCTGGCCCGCACCATCGCGGAAGACATGCACAGCGCGCTCAACGGCGGCCTCAGCTCCGGGTACTCCGACGCGCGCCAGTCGCACACCGCGGTCCTCGACCGCCACCACGAGCGCGACGGCGTGACGCACGGCGCGGTCGCCAAGACCGGCGACGGCACCGTGCTCGGCCGCAACGTCATCAACGACCAGCTCGCCGAATACCGGTCCCGGCTGCAAGCGCTCGCCACCGTCGCGACCTCCCGCTTCAGCGGACCCGCCATGCTCACCTCCGCGCACACGATCATCAACAACGTGGTGCGCCAGGTCAACGCCGACTCCGAGTCGACCCGCAGGCACGCCGCCCAGATCACGATGACTGCGGGCGCGGTTCGCAGGCGCGGCAGCGCCGGGCGGGTGCGCGGGCGGCTCACC
>JABFVX010000232.1 GCA_013362555.1 Mycobacteriaceae bacterium | reverse complement strand
ATTGGCCGCCATACCCGACGTCGTCGAGCTGCCCGAGGACCAACTGATCTACCTCCTGCACAACAGTTCTCGGATGCTCACTGGACTGCACGCGCACGAGGTGCTCAGCGGCCTGTTCCTCGACGCGCAGGTCCATGCGCCCACCGGCGCCGAGCTCGCCGCCGCCGAGATCGCCCGCGGGCGCGCCGACGGACTCGACGACGCCGCGATCATGGCCCGCTACCCGGTCGCGATGGTGCTGCTGCCACCGAGAATCGGTCCCGCCCGGCCGCTTCCGCATTCCGCGTCGACCCGGTTCTCCGTGCTGCGCGGCCGCGAGGCCGACGATCCCCAGGTGGCGCTGGCCGTCAGTCGGGAAGTGCTGCGGATCCGGGTCCGGTGGACCCAGGAGCTGATGGCCCGTGCCGCCATGGAAATCGGTGCGCGCCTGCACCGCCACGGCCAGCTCCGCCGTCCCGCCGACATCCGGCACCTGAGGTTGTCGACAGTCGTGGACATGGTGCTCGACTACGAGCTGAAACCAGACCTCGAGCCGGCCGCCCACCAGCCGGGCCCGCCGCTGCCGGAGGTCTTCCGGGTCGCCCCGGACGGCACCGTGGTCGCCGACACCCGCGGCGCCGGCGCGGTGCAGGGCGTCAGCGGCGGCCGCACGATTGCCGAGATCACCCACGACCCGGGCAATGCGGCGGGCCGCATCCTCGCCACCGAGGCCCTGCACCCGGCGCTGGCCGCAGTGCTGCCCGAGGTCGCGGGCATCGTCTCGCAGTCCGGCAGTCCGCTCAGCCATCTGGCGATCCTGGCGCGCGAGCGCGGCGTGCCGGTCGTCATCGGCTTCACCGATGTGCGGGCGATGTTCCCCGAGGGACTGCTGGTCCTGCTGGACGGCACCAACGGGACCGCCGAGAAGTACTCGCTCGACTCAGCGGAAAGGAGCTGACGAGATGCTCGTCAGAACGATCGCCGGAACAGTGTTGGGCGCGACCCTGATCGGGACCGGGACGTATTTCTTCCTCGATCTGTACCGCTGGGAATGGAATCGGGCCATCGTGGCCGGAATCGTGTTTCTGGCGGCCGAGATTCTGGCGGTGTGGCTGCTGCTCAACAACCGGCTGAGCCGGGTGCTCGCGCACGCGGGCGGGCCGTCCAACCGGGAACGCCAGATCCGGGACCGGCTGCGACACAACCGGTCCGCCGGCGACTCCCGGGCCTTCGCCTGGCTCGCCGAAACCCGCCAGAACGCCGGGGTCTTCGTGCCCATCCTGCTGGGCGCGGGCCTGGTCCTGTCCGGGCTGGCCTGGCTCGTGGAGCGAGTCGCCAGGGCGACAGCGGGATTCGCCGACGATCCCCGCATCGCGGCGCGGCTGTCGCGCCTCGGCCCGCCCGAAGGCGGCCTGCTCGACGACCACGTCAATCCGCAGCGTCAGCTCATGGGCCCGAGCAGGCGATGAAGCGCCGCCTCGCACCGCTGACGCTCCTGGCTGTGGTGCTCACCGTCGCCGCGCTGGTCGGCGTCAAGCTCAAGCAGGCAACCGAGTACGGAGGTGGCGTCAGCTCGTCCCCGGAGCACACCGTCGTGCTCGACGTGCGAACGACGCCCGCGTTCCTGCAGACCTCCGACGCCGCCGCCCAGGGCCTGTGGCTCGCGTGCACCGGAAGCATCAGCGGCACGCCGGACCCACTGCCGCGGCGGCACCAGGACGGCACCTATGCCGCGACGATCCGGCCGGCGCTCGCCGCGGACACCGAGCGGCGACTGCTCGGCTGCTTGCAGGACATGACCCTGGACAACGTCCGCGGCCGTGTCGTGGCCAGCTGTGACCAGCCCGTCATGGAGCTGTACGACGCCGCCGACCGCGCCGTGTCCTGCGTGGAGTAGGTTCGGCGCATGACCGCAGTCGTGGTGGCCCGGCAGGGCGTCACCGGTTGCCCATACCGGCCGGATCCGCCTGCCGCCCAACTCGTCACAGACCGTGCCCGCGCGGTCGCCGGGCTGCTGCTGTTCGCGCTGCCCGCCGTGCTGGTGGCGTGTGCCCGCGACCGGCTCACCCGCACCGTGGACATGCCGCTGTCGCAGTTCGTCCTCGACCACCGGACCCCCGCCATGGACGTGCTGGCCCGCCAAGTGACCAGTCTTGGCGGATCGGGCTTCATCTACCCCGCGGGCGTGCTGTTGGGGTTCTTGGCGCTGCCGCGCTGCCGCGTGCTGGCAGGCATGGTCTGGGCGAGCACCGCCGCGCGGCCGGTGATCGAGTTGCTGGCCAAGCTCTCGTTCGACCGGGACCGCCCGGACCTGTCCCGCCTGGTGCCGGGCAACGGCCCGTCATTTCCGTCCGGCCACGTGCTGGCCACCGCCCTGTTCTGGGGTCTGGTCCCAGCGGTCGTGGCGCTCTACGCCCGCAAGCGGGCGGTCGTGCGCGCCGCCTCGGTCGCGGCGGTCCTGCTGTTTCTCGCGATCGGTTGCAGCCGGGTGTATCTCGGGGTGCACTGGCCCACCGACGTCGTCGGCGGCTGGGGTCTCGGCCTGGCTCTGTTGATGGTCGTTCGACTCTGCACCGCCGCCCACCACGCCACGCGCCCCTGTCTTTCCGCGACAGCCGATCGCGACTCGCGCACCGATTGAGTTCGGGTGCGCGGATTCCCGACATCGATGACTGTCAGGTGTAAGTTTGCGGCGGGCCACCCACCGACAGGAAACGAGGACCACATGTCCGGCGCTCGGCTCACTCGACGCACCGTGCTGCTGGGGACGGGGGCGGCCGCACTGACAGTCGCCTGTGGCAGGCCGCAGGCGACCGTGCCCGCCGACGTCGTTCGCACCGCGTCCGGTCCGGTGCGCGGACTGCGCCGCGACACCGGCTTCGCGTTCCTCGGCATCCCTTACGCGCAGCCGCCCGCGGGCGCACTGCGCTTCGCCGCCCCGGTCGCGCCGCGGCCGTGGACCGAGACGCTGGACTGCACCCGATACGGCCCCACCGCACAGCGCAAGCCGCTCACTCCGGTCACCACGATCCCGGAACCGTCCATTCCCGGCGACGCGGTCCTCAACCTGAACGTCTTCACGCCCGACCACTCGTCGGGCGCGAAACTCCCGGTGCTCGTGTGGATCCACGGCGGCGGCTTCGTGGCGGGCAGCGCGGCGAGTCCGTGGTACGACGGCGCGTCCTTCAACCGCGACGGCGTCGTCGTGGTCTCGATCGGCTACCGGCTCGGCCTGGAAGGGTTCCTGCATGTCTACGGCGCACCCGACAACCGCGCGGTGCTGGACTGGATCGCCGCCCTGACCTGGGTTCGCGACAATATAGCGGCTTTCGGCGGCGACCCCGGCAAGGTCACCGTCGCGGGGCAGTCCGCGGGTGGAGGCGCGGTGTGGGCGCTCATGGCCGCGCCGTCGGCGCGCGGACTGTTCCGCGCGGGCATCTGCGCCTCCGGCGCGCTCACCCAGCCCAACCCGCGCGCCGTCGCGCTCACTGCCACGTCGACATTCACCCGGCAGACCGGCGTCCCCGCCACCGCCGCCGCCCTGCAAGACCTTTCGGACGATCGCCGCCAGGAGCTGCAGAGCGCGCTGGGCGCCCCCGGACCCGGCAGCGCGACGTCCGCAGTGCTGACGCTGGCGCCGTTCGCCGACGGCGAGCTCATTCCCGAATCGACGGCCACGCTACTGACCACCGGCACGGGCGCGGACGTCCCGCTGCTGCTCGGCTTCACCCGGCACGAATTCACCATGGCCGCCAGGTCGCAGCCTGCGGCCGCCTCGATCGACGGCGCGGCGCTGGACCGCTACCGGCCCGCCTATCCCGGTCTCGCGCCTGCCGACCTGACCGGCCAGGTCATCAGCGACATCATGGTGCGCGCCCCCGCCTACCGCGTTGCCGAAGACCACACCCGCCGCGGCCGACCCACCTGGCTCTACGAATTCGCTTGGACGTCAACGGCTCCGGCCTACAGCGGCATGGCAGCGCATTGCCTGGATCTCCCGTTCGCCTTCGACCTGCTACGCGCCCAAGGCGTTTCGGCCGCACTCGGCGACACGCCGCCGCAGTCGCTCGCCGACGCCGTGCACCGCAGCTGGGTGGCCTTCATCCGCGACGGCGATCCCGGGCCGACGTGGCCCCGCTACACCCTCGACCGCCGCGACACCATGGTCTGGACCGACCACCCCCAGGTCACGGCGGATCCGTTCGCCCGCCAACGCCCCCTCTGGCTCTAACTCAAACCTCCAGAACGACTCATGAGTTGCGCCTGGCGCAACTCATGAGTCGTTCTGGAGGTAGTTCAGCACCAGATGACGTGGTTGCGGGTCTGCACCGCGGCGTGGCAGACGGCGGCGAGTCCGTCGAGCGCATAGTCGTATTCGTCGGCGTCGACAGGCACGGTCTCAACGCGAAGGCGCCTCGAGTAGTCGCCGAACTGCCCGAAATGGAACGGCTCCGACCGCAATTCCGTCGCCACCGCGGGCCGGTCCAGATCCACCAGGCGTAGCAGGCCGGGCCCGATCGGTTCCTGGATGAGACGCATCGCCCGGAATCGGTCCACGTCAGCCTCCCGCACGAAGAATCCGTCCGGGTCGACGCCGACCACGCGGCCCGCTGAACCGTCCCAGATGGCGATGCCCTCATACGCGGCGATATAGGTGGTCAAGCACTCCCCGGACATGTCGTCCAGCAGCCGAGTCTGACGTGCACGGTGGGCGTGCTCGCGAAAATAGGCGAGTTCTCCCAGCGCCAGGGCGGCCGAATCCGGGTTCATGGAACCCGCGTTGCTCTGCGGCAATTCCGTGCCGAGCACCGGGAAATGCTCGGCCCCGACGAGCTCCAACGCCTCCTGGAACGCCCGGTACCCGCCCCAGTTTCCGATCCGCTGCACTTCGGCAGCCATGTGGCGGTGACTGCACGCCTCGCCCTGCTGCCACCTGTCGAAGGCATGAACCTCCGCTTCACCGCGCAGCTCCGGCGTCGCCAATTGCACCTCGCCGGTCTCCGTCAACTCCACCCACTCGCGCGGCACCGGCGGCGGCGACGCGAGCCCGTCGCCCCAACACCGGCACGGCACGTACGCGTCCATTCCCACGAATGCACCCTACGGCGCTCAGAACGACTCATGAGTCGTTCTGGAGGACGTCGTAGCGCTCTTGGACGGCGACCATGTCGTCGGCGTTGGTGCGCAGCCAGTCGAACATCGCGCCGAGTTGGACCGCCGCGCCACGGCCGAGTTCGGTGAGGCCGTAGGTGACTTTCGGCGGGGTCGCGGGTTCGACGTCGCGCCACACCAGCCCATCGCGAACGAGTGTGCGCACGGTCTGCGACAGCATCTTCTCGCTGATGCCCTCGATGCGGTCGCGCAGCTCGTGGAAACGCAGGTCGCGCTCGCGCAGGCCGAGCAGCACCCAGATGCCCCAGCGGCTGGTGATGTGGTCCAGCACCTGCCGCGCCGGGCAGGTCGCGTGAAACACGTCACTGTCGCCGTGCGCGGCCCACCGCGCCAGCAGCTTTCCGTTGTCCACGTCCGGAGCTTACCTGAAGGTACGTCCTTACCAGAAGTAAGTCTGCTCCTTACGGTGGGTTTCCTACGACACGAACGAGCCAGGAGCACACCATGATCACGGTTATCGGCGCCACCGGAAACGTCGGACGGCACCTTGTCGCCGCTCTCGCCGCCGCGGGCGAGGAGGTGACGGCCGTCTCGCGGCGGCCGGGCGAATTCCCGGCCGGCGTACGGCACGTCGGCGCGGACATCACCGACCCGGCGAGCCTGAAGCCCGCCGTCGACGGCGCCCGTGCACTGTTCGTGCTGGTGGACGGGGCGGGCTTCGTCCACACCAAGGCTGCCGACGTAGTCGAGGTAGCCAAGGCGGGCGGCGTCGCACGCGTCGTCGCACTGTCGTCCCAGGGGGTCGGCACGCGACCGGACAGCTCGTCCCACGGCACGCAGGCGCGGGCCTACGAAGCAGGCTTCCAGGATCCCGACTTGGAGTGGACTATCCTGCGCCCGAACGGTTTCCAGTCCAACACGCTGGCGTGGGCCGAATCCGTGCGCACCCGACGCGAAGTCGCCGCGCCCTTCGCCGACGTGGCGCTGCCCTTCGTGGATCCGGCCGACATCGCCGAGGTCGCCGCGGCGGCCCTGACCCGGGACGGCCACCACGGGGCAACGTACGTCCTGACCGGTCCGGTCGCCGATACCCCGCGCGAGCGCACCGCGGCGCTGGCGGAGGTCCTGGGAGAGCCGGTGCGATTCGTCGAGCAGTCCCGCGCCCAGGCGCGCGCGGAGATGCTCGCCTATATGCCCGAGCCTGTAGTCGAGACCACGCTCGACGTCCTGGGCCGCCCGACGGCGGCCGAGGCCGAGCCCACCCCGGTCGTAGAGCGCCTCCTCGGGCGCCCGGGTAATCCGTTCCGCGGCTGGGGCGCCCGCAACGCCGCGCTGTTCCGCTGAACCGCCGACCCCACACCC
>JABFVX010000111.1 GCA_013362555.1 Mycobacteriaceae bacterium | reverse complement strand
GCCCGCGGCGGGCTCGGTTCCGCCGCCCGCTCCGAATGCTGTTGTGCCGCCGCCCGCGCCGCCGCGCAGCACCGTGGCGGGGACCTGGTCGGTGGGGTCGGGCACCGAGGCCCGCTACGGCATCGACGATACGCTGCTGGGTCAGACCACCCGGGTTGTCGGCCGCACCAATTCGGTGTCGGGCACCGCCGCCATCGACGGGCTCACGGTCACCTCCGCCCGGGTGGTGGTGAACATGCAGAGTGTGCACTGCAGCTGCATGCACGACCCGATGTACCACAACATGCTGGAGACGCCGAAGTATCCCAGCTCGGTGTTCACCTTGACATCGCCGATCGTGCTGCCCAACGAGCCCGCCGCGGGCGCCGTCATCACGGTGCCGGTGACCGGGACCTTCAGCATCCACGGCAACACCCGCCAGGTGAGCTTCCAGCTCCAGGCGACCCGGATCGGAGCCACCCGGTTCGCCGTCAAGGGCAGCATTCCCGTCGACCTGTCCGACTACGACATCCGGCAGCCGGAATCGGGCCCCGTCGCTCGGGTGCACAACCCCTCGATGGAGCTGCTGATCGCCTTCGACAAGTCGAACTGACCGCCCGAACGGCAGGGGCTACACCCGAAGTGCGCGGCTGCACCCGCAGCTGCGGGTGCAGCCGCGCACTTCGGGTGTAGCCCCTGCTCGGCCCGACTGTTGCATGACCGGGGTTGTTACGCAACACGTGTTGCGTATGATCGGGGCGTGGGTTGTGTGCTGGCAGAACGTGACGGCGACGTAGTGCGGCTGGTGCTGAACCGGCCGGAGCGGTTGAACGCGGTGAACGAGCAGCTGTATCGCGAGTTGCTATCAGAGCTGCGAACGGCGGACGAGGACAGTGGAATTCGGGCTGTGGTGGTGGCGGGCGCGGGCCGCGCCTTCTGTGTGGGCGCGGACCAGAAGGCCCACGCCGCCGGAAATCGCACGGCCGCGGAGCGTGTCGAGTACGTCGAGCTGGCGTGGCGGGTCTGCGAGCAGATTCAGCGGATGGGCACGCCGGTGGTGGCGCAGGTTCAGGGCTACGCGCTCGGCGCCGGCGCGGAGATGGCAGTGAGCGCGGACTTTCTGGTGATGGCCGAGGACGCGCAGATCGGCTTCCCCGAAGTGTCCATCGGCACTTACGTCGGCGGCGGCGTCACCAAGCGGCTTCCGCGGCTGATCGGGCTGCGCCGGGCAACCGACTTGCTCGTCCTGGGCGAGCGCATCACCGGAACCCGGTGTGCGGAATGGGGATTGGCGCACGCCGCCGTGTCAGCCGCCGAGCTCGCCGCCGCCGCCGCGGCTTTGGCGCACGACCTGGCGGCGAAGGCGCCCTTGCCGCTGGCCCGGATGAAGGCCGCGCTGTGCGCCGACGGCGCACTCGACGCCGTCTTTCGCGCTGAAGCGCAGGATCTGCTCGACGTGATGGCGACCGCGGACTGGGCCGAGGGCGTGGCGGCCTTCGCCGAGCGGCGCGATCCGCAGTTCCACGGGAGGTGACCGCTATGACCACGCCCGGCGACGTCTGCGTCGAGCGGACGGCGCTCGACCGGCTTTTCGACCCGCGCTCGATCGTTGTCATCGGCGCTTCGACGGACCCCGGCAAGCGCGGCTACCAAGTCATCCAGGCCCTGCGGCGTTCCGACTACCCCTATCCGGTCTACGGGGTGAACCCGCGTGGGACAACGGTTCTCGACATCCCGGTGCTCCGGTCCATTGCCGAGCTGCCCCCGGGAATCGACGTGGCGTTGATCGCACTGCCCGCCGCGGCCGCGCCTCAGGCGGTCCGCGAGCTCGCCGGTGTCGGTGTGGCCGCCGCGGTGGTGCTGGCAAACGGATTCCGCGAGTCCGGGCCCTCGGGGGCGACAGCAGAGTCCGAATTGGCCGCAGCCGCAGCCGAAACCGGGGTTCGCGTGGTGGGCCCCAACACCTCGGGGATTCTCAACGTCGCCACCGGCGCGAATCTGGTTGGCGTCGGCGACGTGCCGTCGGGGCCGGTGAGCGCGCTCACCCAGAGCGGGAACATGCTGCTGTCGCTGCTGGCTGACATCCGCGCCGCGCAGGGTCCGGGCCTGCACACCTACGTCGGCCTCGGCAACCAGGTCGACCTGCGCTACGACGAGTGCCTGCGCCATTTGGCGACGCTGCCGGGCACTTCGGCGATCGCCGTGCACAGCGAGGGCCTGCCGGACGGCCGGGCGTTCCTGGTCGCGGCGGCGGAGGCCGCGCGGCGCAGGCCGGTCGTGCTGCTGCGCGGGGGGCGTTCGGAGGCGGGCAAGCGCAGCGCGCTCTCGCACACCGGGTCGGTGGCGGGCGCCGACGACGTCGCCGCCGCGGTGCTCACCCAGGCCGGCGTCGAATTGGTCGACCGCTCGGATGAACTCGCGGTCGTCGCCGGAGTCCTGGCGACCGCCAACGCGATTCCCGCCGGGCGCGCCGTGGCGGTGCTGTCCGACGGAGGCGGCCACGCCGCCTTGGCCGCGGACGCGCTCACAGCCGCGGGAGTGCCGCTGGCCGTCCTGGCCGACGAGACGAGGAACTGCCTGCGCGCGCTGCTCGGAGCGCCTGCCGCGGTGGCCAATCCGGTCGACGTTGCGGGCGCGACCGACGCCGATCCGGCGCTGTTCGCCGACGCCGCCGCGGCGCTGTTCGCGGACCCGGCAGTGGGTTCGGTGCTGGTGGTCGGCCTGTTCGGCGGTTATCATCTGCGCTTCGACGCGCGTCTGGCCGAAGACGAGATGGTCGCGGCGAGCCGACTGGTGGACCTGGTCGACCGCACGGGCCTTCCAGTGGTCGTCCAGAGCTGCTATGCCATCGATCAGCCCGAGAATCACCGGACTCTGCGCGATGGCGGCATTCCGGTGCTGAACTCCATCGACCATGCCGTGCGCGGCGTCGCCGCACTGCATCGGCGTGGCATTCGCCGCGCTGACGCCCACCTCCGCGCCGACCTGCGCCTGCCGTCCGGCCGGGTGGACGCCGGTACGTCCGGGGACGCCCGGCTGCTCGACGAGCCTGCCGCGCGAGCCCGCCTTGACGGCGCCGGAATCGACACCGGGCCTTGGCGTTTCGCCGACTCGGCGGCCGAAGCGGCGGCGGCGGTGGCCGAGTTCGCCGTCCCGTGCGCGGTGAAGGTCGTGTCGTCGGCGGTGGGGCACAAGTCCGACGTCGGCGGCGTCCGGCTCGGCGTTGCGGCCGCCGACGCGGGACAGGCATGGGAGTCGATCATGGCTTCGGTCGCCGCCAAGGCGGCGGGAGCCGAGCCGGCCGGCGTGCTGGTGGTCCCCATGGCGCCGACCGGAGTGGAGCTCCTGGTCGGCGTCACCATGGACCCCATCTTCGGGCCGGTCGTGGCCTTCGGCTGCGGCGGGGTGTTGGTGGAGGCACTGCGCGACGTCGCGTTCCGGGCCGCGCCGTTCACCAGGCACGAGGCGCTGGAGATGATCGCCGAGACCACCGCGTCCCGCATGCTGGACGGCTACCGCGGCCTGCCCGCGGTCGACCGCGGCACGCTGGCCGAGTTTCTGGTGCGTGTCAGCGAATTCGCAGCTGCCGCAGTGGATCTCGTCGAGTTGGACCTCAACCCGGTGATCGCCGCGGGCGATGCCCTCTACCCGGTGGACGTCCGGATCGCGACCCGGTGACCGGTCCCGCACGTAGACTCGCCGGTGTGCGCATAACGGTTGGTCGCTCCCTCGCCCTGTCCCTGTTCGCCGTGCCGGCCCTGCTGGGGTTGACTGGCTGCTCCGCCGACGGTCCGGGCACCAAGTCCGACTGCGACCTGACCGGCTGCACCGTCACCTTCGACCGCGGCGTCGACGCCTCGGTCAAGGTGCTCGGCGTCGAGGCCAAGGTCGTCGCGGTCAACGGCAATACCGTCACGATGAAGGTCGGCAACCAGCAGGTCGACGTCCCGGTCGGCGAAACCGAGCCTTCCAACGGCATGAGCGTCACGGTCAAGGAACTGACCAACGACAAGGTCACCGTCAAGATCGCCACCGGCCTGACCCCGAGCTGAACTCCAGAATGACTCGTGGAGTGCGCCCAGCGCACTTCACGAGTCATTCTGGAGACGGGTCAGGTATTCAGCAGGCGGTCGAGTTCGATGAGCCAGGGGACCGCCACGGCGATGGTGGGGACGAGCAATATCGCCACGGACGCGAGGTAGGCGGCGACGGCGACGCGGGTGTCGGCGAGGGGGCCGGTGAGCCGCTGCACTCGCAGCACGGTGTGTTGTCCGCCTGCGGCGAGCGCGCCCTGCGGTGCGGTGGAATTGGCACAGGCGATGAGGGCGCGAGCCAGCGGCTTGCGGCCGGTGACCTTGACCGCGGAGTCGTCGGCCAGCAGTTCCACCAGCAGCCGCACCGACCCCAGCGCGGACTCGCTGCGCACGAACCGGGGGAACGCCTCGTGGACGGCGGTGAACGCCTCCAGCAGCAGGTCGTGACGCGAGCGCAGGTGGCAGCGCTCGTGCGAGAGGATCGCAGTGATCTCGGTGTCGTCCAGGCTGGCGAAGGTGCCTTCGCTCAGCACGACGCGCTGCCGCAGCCCGGGCAGGCAGTAGGCGACGGGCTCCGCGGTGTCGATCACCCGCAGGTCGGCGACCTGGCTGCGGGACCGCCCCGTGAGCCTGCGGTGGTGGCCGTGTGCCGTGGGCTCGGTCCCGACCAGGTCGACGATCATCCGGTGTTGGGCCCGCCGCCTCCGGGTGCGCACGCTCACCCGGACGATGGCCCAGCACAGCCGGGCGCCGACCAGCAGGGTCAGTGTCAGCACAGTGACGTAGATGATCCACAGCGGCAGTCCGAGCGCGTTGATCTCATCGGCCGGGGAGGTGGTCGGGTGCCCGTTCGGTCCGGGTACCAGTAGTTCGGACGCGACCGCGAGACCCGATCCGAAGGCGGCGAGCACGGCGGCCAGCGCCACGGCCTGCCACAGCACGAGGGCGGCGCGGGGAGCGCGGGACGGCCACGCGGCTCTGGCCAGCAACTCGGGCGCAGGTCCGGTCAGGATGAGGGCCAGCAATGCGAATACCGGAGCTGCCGCGTTCATCGCGCTCGGCCCATAGTGGTCGCCTATCGCTCGGTCGGTGCAGACTTTCGGGTCGGGTCACCGGAGTTGACGTCATTGTCTGCTTCGAGTCTAGCGAGTGCGTCCCGCATCGCGGCAGCCTCCTCCGGGGTGACCTGTCCGACGAAATGCACGAGCGCGGCCGTGCGCCCGCCGGCCGCGTCGGCCTGCTGCAGTGCGTCCACCATCAGACCGGCGATGAGCTCGTCGCGCCCGCGTACCGGGACATACTTGTGGGCGCGGTCGTCGCGCTGCTGGACGACGAGGTTCTTCTTGGCCAGGCGCTGCAGGACGGTCATGACAGTGGTGTAGGCGAGATCACGTCGTGCCGACAGGGCTTCGTGAACCTGACGCACTGTTTGCGGCTCGTCGGCCCCCCACAGGTGGTTCATCACTGCTTTTTCGAGCTCGCCGAGACTTGCCATCCTCCGATTCTACGGAATCTCCGACACTTGCGCGTACTACGGGGTGTAATACATTTCTCACTATGACCACCGATACCGACCAGGGCCGCGCCCACGCGGACAAGGCGAACGAACACCTCACTGCGGGTTTCACCAAAGCTATCGGCCTGAACTACACCTATGTCACCGCAGACCGGGTGGCCGCCGAGTTCACCGTCGGCCCGGACCACCACCAACCCTTCGGCATCGTGCACGGCGGGGTTTACTGCGCCGTCGTCGAGACGCTGGCCAGCGTGGCTGCCAGCTACTGGTTCGGCAAGCAGGGGCAGGTCGTCGGCGTCAACAACAACACCGACTTCATGCGGGCCGTGCGCGAGGGCGTGCTGCGGGCCGAGGCGCTCCCGGTGCACCGCGGGAAGCTGCAGCAGCTCTGGGAGGTCACCATCGTGGACGAGCGGGACAAGCTGATCGCCCGCGGCAAGGTCCGCCTGGCCAATCTCCCGACGGGACTGACTCCCAACGGCGGAGCTCAGCCGCCGGAGCGGTAGATTTCGAGGGGTTCGCCCGCGAGGCTGACGCTCATGTGCCCGGAAACGCCGCCGTCGGCGTTCTTGGCGTAGATCACCATGACCGGGCCGGATTCGTCGTTGCCTGGCGGGTATTCGATGTTCAGGTACTGCACGGCGCCGCCGAGGGTGCGGGGTGCGCCCGCGATGAGCGCGGCCACCGCGCGCAGATCCATTGCGGCCAGGTCGAACGGGGGCTTCTTGGTGGTGCGCGTGGACGAGCTGTCCGGCGTCTGGAACTCGGCGCGGCGGAACGTGACCCGGTGCTTGCTGCGCGGGCCCCCGGCGGGCCGGGTGACGATCGCGTATTCGGGATAGAGGACCACCTCGTCCACGGCGGTGGCGTGGAAATGGTCGCGGTACCGGTCGACGAAATAGGCCAGGCCGGCCGGCGTGGTCA
>JABFVX010000230.1 GCA_013362555.1 Mycobacteriaceae bacterium | reverse complement strand
CTGACATTCATCGACACACTATTGAGTTCTCAAAGAACACACACACTACGAAACCCACCAGCCGGTAAACCAGGGATCTTGTCGCAGTGCAACCCCACAAAACTATCAAAACCACCCACCGTGGTCAAGAAGCCCAGGTGAGCGTGTCGCAGTCACGTGAAGGTGTTCTGCCAGGCGCCTGCGTCCAACCTCGTTTCCCGCCGCTTCCGCACCGGGTCGGTGTCCGTGTCACTCTGACGACCACTAAGTTACGGGCCAGGGGACCCGAGCGTCAAATTCGCAGGTCAAAGCCGATTTCATGCAGTGTTTCCGCAGGTCGGCGCAGAGGGACCCGTACGAAGGCGGCGTTTCGCCGCGCTGTGATCCGGCCCACCGCGGGCGCCGTCAGATGCGGTGTGCGCCTGCGATGTTGCGCTTGCCGCGACGAACCACCAGCCACCCGCCGGGCAAGTAGTCGGCGTCCGCAGGGGACCACTGCTCGTCGGCGATCTTCTGGTTGTTCACATACGCGCCGCCCTCCTTGACAGTGCGGCGGGCGGCGGCGCGACTGTCGCAGAGGCCAGTGCCGAGGAGCAGGTCGACGACGGTGTCCGGGGCGCCGGGGGGCAGCTCCGCGACGGGCGTTTCGCGCAGTGCCGCCGCCAGCGTCTCCGCGTCGAGTTGGCGCAGCTCGCCCCGGCCGAACAAGGCCTGACTGGCCAGCTCCACCGCGGCGGTGTTGTGCTCGCCGTGTACGAGCGTGGTCATCTCGGCGGCCAGGCGCTTCTGCGCTTCGCGCTGGTGCGGGCGCTCGGCGGTGGCCGTCTCCAGCTCGCCGAGCTCCTCCGCGGAGAGGAAGGTGAACCACCGCAGGTAGCGGATCACGTCTGCGTCCGCGGTGTTCACGAAGTACTGGTACCAGGCGTAGGGACTGGTCATCTCGGGGTCGAGCCACAGGCTGCCGCCACCGGTGGACTTGCCGAACTTCTTGCCGTCGGCAGCGGTCACCAACGGGACGGTCATGGCGTGTACGTGTTCGCCGTCGACTCGGCGGTTCAGGTCGACGCCCGCGATGATGTTGCCCCACTGGTCCGACCCGCCGACCTGGAGCGTGCAGCCGTAGGTGCGCCGCAGGTGCAGGAAGTCGTTGGCCTGCAACAGCATGTAGCTGAATTCGGTGTAGGACATGCCGTCGGTGTCGAGGCGGCGCTTGACGACGTCGCGCGCCAGCATCACGTTCACCGAGAAGTGTTTGCCCAAGTCGCGCAGGAAATCGACGGCGGTGAGACGGCCGGTCCAGTCGAGATTGTTCGCGACGACCGCGCCGGTCGGGCTGTCGTCGAAGGTGACGAAGCGCTCCAGCTGCGAGCGGATGCGGTCCGCCCAACCCGCAACTGTGTCGGCGGTGCTCATGGTGCGCTCCCCCACGTCGCGGGGGTCGCCGATGAGGCCGGTCGCGCCGCCCGCCAGCACGATCGGCCGGTGGCCCGCGCGCTGAAAACGCGTGAGCGCAAGCAGCGGAACGAGGTGGCCCGCATGGAGGCTGGGCCCGGTGGGGTCGAAGCCGGCATACACCGTGAGCGGTCCCGCGTCCGCGGCACCGCGCAGCACGTCGATATCAGTGGACTGGGCAATCAGTCCACGCCAGGTCAACTCGTCGATGATGTGGGAGCGTCCGGTCACGGTACTGATCTTCCCGCAGCCCCATGTCCCGCAGCGACCGGGTGGCGCGTCAACGGCCGGGTCACCCGATCGAGCCGCCTCCCCAGTCCCCCAGAATGACCCGTGACGTGCGCCCAACGCACGTCACGGGTCATTCTGGGGGATTGGGGCTCGGGGGCTGCGGCGATAGGTCGACACTGCGGGCGACTCCGGGAGCCGGAATCGCCAGGGCCGGTCGGCGGCGGTGCTGACGCCGACCCTGGGACCCGCCGCGACAGCGCGCGAATCGACCGGAGCGCTCAGGTCGAGACGGATCGGCGAGTCCGGGTCGAGCAGCGGGGTGCCGTAGTCGGCGAGGGTGATGCCAAGTGCGCTGCCGACATTGCCCGGACCGCGCGCCAGGCCTGCGTCGCCGCGCGCAGTGGGCCTGCGGGCCCGCGCCGCTGCGAGGCCTTCGACAACCTCGCCCGCTCGGATCAGCGTGGCGCCCGCAATCCCGTCGGGCCCGGTGGTGACGTTGATGCAGGTGTGCATCCAGTAGCTGCGGTAGACGTAGAGCACGCCCGCCGGACCGAACATGGCGACGGTGCGCGGCGTGCGGCCGCGGCCGGAGTGCGAGGCGGGGTCCGGCCACGGCCCTGCCGGGTCACCGCCGTACGCCTCGACCTCCACGATGCGCAGCACCACCGGCCCCGCGGTGAGAGTGGCGCCGAGCAGGCGCCGCGCTGCGCTGGGCGGGTCCACGGCCAATTCGGCTGCCGGATCGATGATCTGCACCCGCAGATCATCGCTCATGCTTTCCGGAATGGCCCCGTGATGTGCGTCGAACGCACATCACGGGTCATTCTGGAGGTATCTGCTGCGGCGGCGTGCCGGGTGCTCATACGATGGGATGTATGCCGACCGAAGCGGAGAAGACGGTGGTCGACCGCGAAGGCCTGCTCGTGGAGTTGGTGAATCCGGACGGCATCGCGGTCGGCGCCTGCACCGTCGCCGAGGCACATGCCGAACCGGGCCTGCGGCACCGAGCCTTTTCCGTGCTGCTGTACGACCGGGCCGGACGGGTGCTGTTACAGCGGCGCGCCGAAGCGAAAACCCGCTTCCCCGGCCGGTGGTCGAACACCTGCTGCGGACATCCGTCGCCGAACGAACCGGTCGTGCGGGCGGCCGCCACCCGGCTGTCGGAAGAACTCGGCGTCACCGCGCCGCTGACCGAAATCGGCGTCTACTGCTACCGCGCGCACGACCCGGATTCCGAATACGTGGAGCACGAGTGGGACCACGTCCTGGTCGGACTGTTGGAGGCGACGCCCTCTCCCGACCCGGCAGAAGTGGCCGAATGGGCGTGGGCCGAGACGCGGCTGCTGCGCCAGTCGCTGCGCAGCGACCCCGGCTACTACACGCCTTGGCTGCGCGGCGTGCTCGACTTGGCGATCACCTGTCGCGAGCTGCCCACTCCGCATGCTCGGCGTCCGTGACGTCGCGGGCCTCGTCGATCAGCAGCACGGGGATGCCGTCCTCGATCGGATAGGCGCGGCGCAGCCGGGGGTTGTAGAGGACGGCGTCGTCGATCAGCAGCAGCTCGCCCTTGTCCTGCGGACAGGCCAACAGCCCGAGCAATGTCTCGTCCAGCACCTTGGCCACCGGGCGGCTCCTCTACTCCGTGTCGATTTCAGCGTGCAGGTCTTCGTCGTCGGCGTCGGTCGCCGACAGCCCGAACAAGCCCGCCGCCGCGGGCTCGGTGAGCACCTGGTACGAGCCGGTCGGCCGGTCGTAGCACCAGGTCCGCTCCCCCAGCTTCGGCAACTCCGCCGCGCGCACCGCGTTGGTGTTCGGGCGCTTCGACGCGCTGCGGGGAATGTCGTCGACCACGTACACGATATCCGGACGCTGCGCGGGCTCCAGACCCCGCAGTGCCTCGGTGACCTCGCCGACGTCGACCTGGTGGCCGTCGCGGACGCTGACAGCGGCGAAAACCAGTGTCCGGCCGCCGATCCGGCGGCCGTAGGCCACTTCCAGGTCGACGCCGGGGATTTCGTTGAGCACGTCGGCGACGGGCTGGGTGTACACCAGGCCGCGAGTCGTCTTCACGACGCCGTCGACGTGGTCGACGAGCCAGAAGTCGCCGTCGGAGTCGCGGCGGAACAAGTGCTCGGTCGGCACCCAGGCGTCCTCCGGGGCGAACACGCCGCGCAGCCCGCGCTCGGCCAGCGGGCTGCCGCTGTCGTGGGCCTTGCCGATGAGCAAGCCGACTTCGTCGCCCACTGTGCGGCGCACGAAGCCGCGGTCGTCCAGGAGGAAGGTGCGCGTCAACGGGTCGTAGGCGGCCAGCTCGACCGGCGCGGTGCCTGGCACCCGCCTGCCCTTGCTGCCGACCTTGGCCCCGGCGACGTTCGCGAGCACCACGTCGCCTTCGGTGGAGGCGTAGAACTCCAACACTCGGGCGGGCGCGAAGTTGTCCAGGGTGCGCTGCCAGAGCCCGGGCGGCATGCCCGACCCGAGGAACAGGCGGATCGGGTGGCCCGCGGCGATCTGCTCGGCCGGGTTGGCGTCGAGGACGTCGCGCATCATCGTCCAGGTGTAGGTCACCACCGTGACGCCGTAGCGCCGCACCTCCGCGAGGAACTGCTCCGGCGCCGCGGTGCGCGAGAGCGCCATGCGCGCGCCGCCCGCCACGGCGCCGCCGAGGCCGACCAGGATCCCGGCGGGATGATGCAGCGGCGCAAGGCAATACACCGTGTCGTGAGCGTCCAGGTCGGCGGACGACGCGGTGCCGAAAGCCGAGACGGCCCAGCGGTGGTTGGTGATGTTCTTGACCGCGAGCTTGCCGCCGGAGCGGGCGAGCAGCACGAAGGCCAGCTCCCGGGCCCGCCCCGGGTTGGGCCGGTACCAGCCCGGCAGCACGACCGCGTCCGGGTCGATCTGCTCCATGTCGACCACGTGATCGCCGACCTCCACCCCGAGGTCCCGGATGCCTTCCCTGCGCTCCACGGACTGCAGCGCCGTTTTCGCGCCGACGCCGCCGAGCACCAGCACCCGCGCCCCGGTGCCCAGTGCCGCGGCGAGGTTGTCCGGGTCGGTGACGACGGTGTCGACTCCGGTCACCGTGACGGCTTCGGCGAGGTCCGCGCCGGGCGCGAACATCACGGCAACCGCGCCGAGCCGCGACAGCGCGGCGATCGTCACCAGCGCGCTCGGCCGGGTTTCCATCAACACCCCGACCCGGTGCGCGGGACGGATGCCGACGTGGATGAGCCCGCGCACCACGTTGTCGATGCGGGTGTTGACGGCCTCGTTGGTGTGCACCCGGCCGTCATAGAGGAAGCACTCGCCCTTCGGAGCCCGGCGGGCCTGCTCGGCGAGCAACTGCCCGAACGAGATCCGGGTGTTCGGCTGGATCATGCCGAGCCTGGTCAGCCGGGGCAGCGCTCGGGCCGCCTCGCCGGACAGCTCGATGGTGCCGCGCAGGGTGTTGCCTGCCACCTCGGCGAGGTTGCTCGCCACGCCCGCGCCGACCTCCAGCGCGGTGGCGGCGGCGGTGAGGACGCGTTCGGCCACGGTGGAGTCGCCGTCCGCGTCCCGGTGCGGGCGCATCGGCTTGACGAGCTCGGGCTGGGGCTGTTCGCCGTCGACCCAGTTGATCCACTGCGCCACCGTGGGCCAGGTGATCGCGTTCGCCCTGCTGCCCGCCACCAGACCGAAGTGGCCCGCGGGCACGCTGGCCTCGAAGACCTCGGCGCGGGGGGCGGCGCGCAGGATGCCCCGCACCGCCCGCGGCGCGCCGATGTCGTCCACCTCTCCGACGAAAGCCAGTATGGGGCAGGTCAGTTCGGCCAGGGTCACGGGCTCGTCGCGGATGACGAACCCTCCGGAGACCATGCGGTTGTGGGCCACGAACTGCCGCAGCAGATCCGCGATCGCGGGCCCGGAATAGCCGACCCAGCCCTCGTTGGCCAGGAACCGGCGCTGCCGCTCCTTGGGCAGCAGCGCGGCGCGGTCGTGCAGCTGGAAGAGGAAGTCGATGCGCGCCTTGACCGTCTTCACCGGGTCGAGCAGCTGGAAGCCGGTGCGGACCATGGCGTCGGTGATCGGCAGCCGGTTGACCACGTGGTCGGCCAGGAAGCCCGCGGCCTCGGCCGCGATCCCGGAGGGCAGCCCGAAAGGCAGCCCCGCGACGAGGTCCACCGGGCTGCCGAAGGTCACGATGCTGCGCACGCCGCGGCCGTGCCGATACGCGGCGGCCTGGTAGCAGAACATGCCGCCCTGCGAGTAGCCGAGCAGGTGCACGTCGCGGCCGCTCTCCTTGGCCACCGTGTCCACCGCGGCGCTGACCGCGACGACGTGGTCGGCCAGGTCGCGCTCCCAGCCGCCCTCCTCCGTCGCGGGCGAGCCGAAGTCCACTACCCACGGGTCCACACCCGCGCGGTGCAGTACGGCGACCGCGCCGTCGACGGTGTTCACGTCGTAGACGTCGGCGGAAACCATCAGCGGCGGAACGAACAGTGCGACAGGGCGATTCGGGTCGGCAGGGGCGTCCGGGAAGTAGCGGCGCAGCCGGTACATCGGCCTGCGCTCGACGACCTCGTACGGCGACGGCTCGTCGCCGGTCCGCAGACCGCCGAACCTGACGACCTCCAGACCGTTCTGCGCCGTCGCGATCAGCCGCTGAACGCCCCGGTTCAGCTGCCGCGCGCCGAAGTCGAATCCCATCCGTCGCCACCCCTAACGTGACCGACCTGAATAAACTCCCAGAAGCATCCCACACGCACGCGGAGCGTGCGGGAAGCAGCCGCAGACACACCCCTTAAGAGCGGAAGAGC